>DATMKO010000252.1:0-7996 GCA_035571175.1 Steroidobacteraceae bacterium
CGCACCGGCATAGCGCTGTCGGAGGCCAAGCGCGAATTGCTCTACGGGCGCCTCGCGCGGCGTCTGCGCAAGCTCAAACTGAATTCATTCGCCGAGTATTGCCGGTTGGTCGAAACCGATGAATCCGCTGAGCTGCAGGAACTCACCAACGCGATCACCACCAATCTCACCTCGTTCTTCCGCGAGGATTACCATTTCAAACAGCTTAGCCTAGAAGCGCTGCCGCAAATCGAATCCAAGCGCTCAAGTGCGCGCCGCATCCGGCTGTGGTCGGCGGGCTGCTCAACCGGCGAGGAGCCATACTCGCTGGCCATCGTCATGCGCGAGACACTGGCACGGCTCGCCGGCTGGGACATCAAGCTGCTCGCCACGGATATCGATTCCAAGGTGGTGGCTACGGCGACGGAAGGCGTGTATTCGTCGGATCGATTCAAGGGCGTGGCGCCCGAACGGGTCAAGAGCTGGTTTCGAGAAGTTGCCGGCAGGCCTGGATTCCTTGCGGCATCAGCCGAACTCAAGAGCCTCATCACATTCAAGCAGCTGAACCTGCTCGATCCCTGGCCGGTGAAGGGTCCCTTCGATGTGATCTTCTGCCGCAACGTGGTTATTTATTTCGACAAAGCGACGCAGCGCGGGCTGTTCGATCGCATGGCCGACCTGCAGGAGCCGGGCGGCTGGCTGTTCATCGGCCACTCGGAGAATCTGCTCAATGTGACCCGCCGCTACAAGCTCGTGGGCCGCACCGTGTACCGGCGGGTGGAGTGATGGGAAACGCCAACCCGGTCACCGCTCCCGCGCCGCAGCTGCCGCCGGCATTGCCCAACTTCGAGCACATCCGCCGCACCTGGGACGTGGATCTCGGCCTGCCGGTCGCCAAACTGCTGCCGGGCGATTATTACGTCACGCGCTACAACGAGGCCATCTTTACCGTGCTCGGCTCGTGCGTCTCGGCCTGCGTGCGCGAGCGCAAACTGGGCATCGGCGGCATGAACCATTTCATGCTGCCGCTCGACCAATCGGGCGGCACCAGCGCTTGGGCTGAAAATCTCGTCAGCTCGGCGACCCGCTATGGCAACGTCGCGATGGAGCGGCTGATCAACGACATCATGAGGCTCGGGGGGCAGCGCGCGAATCTCGAGTTCAAGGTTATCGGCGGCGGCAAGGTGCTCGACATGGCGCTCGACGTGGGCGCCCGCAATGCGCAGTTCATCCGGGATTATCTGAAGACCGAGGGGTTCCTCATCACCGCGGAGGATTTAGGCGACTGTTTCGCGCGCAAGCTGTACTACAACCCGAGCACCGGCAAGCTGCGCGTCAAACGCCTCACCGCGACGGTCAACCGCGCGGTGTTCGAGCGCGAGCGCCAATTCGAGCCCACGACCTCCGAAGTCGAATCGGGTTCGGTGGAATTGTTCTAAAGCGACCGATGAGTACCAAGAAAATCCGCGTGCTGGTGGTCGATGATTCCGCGGTCATGCGCCAGCTGCTGAGCGACATATTGAGCTCCGATCCGGAAATCGAAGTCGTGGGCACGGCGCCGGACCCCTATGTCGCGCGCGAAAAAATAAAGCGGCTCAACCCGGACGTGCTCACGCTGGATGTCGAAATGCCGCGCATGGATGGGCTCGCGTTCCTGCGAAACCTGATGCGGTTGCGCCCCATGCCGGTCGTCATGTGCTCCTCCCTTACGCAGAATGGCGCGGCCGTCGCCCTCGACGCGCTTAGCCTGGGTGCGGTCGATTTCGTCGCCAAACCGGCGGTCGACGTGGAGCGCGGCATCCGCGAAGCCAATCAGGAGATCATCTCGAAGGTGAAGATCGCCGCGCTCGCGCGCGTTCGGCCTTTGGCGGCCGTCCCCACCTTGGTGGTCCCGGACCGGCATGACGCGAGCGCGGTGCTGCCGAAGCGCAGTGCGCCCACACACTTTGCCACGACGGATAAGATCATCGCCATCGGCGCATCGACCGGCGGGACGGAAGCCATCAAGGAGGTCCTCGCACATCTGCCCGCCGACATCCCGGGAGTGGTCATTGCCCAGCACATACCACAAGCCTTTTGCGGCCCATTCGCAGCCCGTATGAACGCGAATTCGGCGCTCAACGTGTGCGTCGCGAGCGACCATCAGCCCATCCTTGCCGGCCACGCCTACATCGCGCCGGGCGATCGCCACCTGTTGGTGGTGCGCAACGGCGCCCGCTATCAATGCCGCTTGAGCGATGGCGAGCTGGTCAATCGCCATCGGCCCTCCGTGGACGTGTTGTTTCGTTCCGTGGCGCAGAGCGCCGGCCGCAATTCGATTGGCGTCATGCTGACCGGCATGGGCCGCGACGGCGCGGAAGGCATGAAAGAAATGCGCGAAGCCGGCGCGGCAACCATCGCGCAGGACGAAAGCACCAGTGTGGTTTGGGGCATGCCGGGCGCCGCATGGCAGATTGGCGCGGCTCAGTCGCTGCACCCGCTGACGCAGATTGCCGCCCGCATCCTCGCCATGGCCAATGCGCCGCTGGAAGCGCTGCAGCGCACGAATTAGGCGCGTTAGGCAATTCCACTAAAGGGTTCAAGATCAAGGCGCCACAGCCGATCAAATGACCAACCGCGATATCACCTTCGCGGCGGTCCATGGGAGTTCCAGTAAATGAAGATTCTGATCGTCGACGATTCCACCGCCATGCGCATGATCGTCAAGAAGACACTGCGTCTCGCCGGTTTCGAGGGACACGAAATCAGCGAAGTCGATGACGGCGTCAAGGCCCTGGCCGCGATCAAGGCATCAAAGCCGGACCTGGTGCTCTCCGATTGGAACATGCCGAACATGACGGGATTGCAGTTGCTGGAGGCGCTATCCAGCAGCGGCAGCAAGGTGACATTCGGTTTCATCACCACCGAAGCGACCCCCGATATGCGCGCCAAGGCAATGGGTGCCGGCGCCAAATTTCTCATCTCCAAGCCCTTCACGCCGGAGTCGTTCAAAGAGCACCTCGGCGCCCATATTCGTTAATCGTCAGGACGGAACCAAACTGCCATGGCCACAGCCTACCCATTGCCCGACGGCGCAAAAATAATCCAGTTATTGGGCATTATGTTCGACGGGCTGGACGTCAAGCCCGGCGGCACTTTCGATCAGACGCCCGCGGGCGGCGCCTGGTTCGGCGTGTTCGTCACCGATGCCGGCGCTCCCGTCGCCCTGTGCGGCGCGGATGCCAATCTTGCGGCGAGTTTCGGCGGCGCGCTTTCCATGTTGCCGGTCGCGGCGGCCAAGGATGCCGCCAAGGCGCGCCAGCTTACCGACGTCATGATCGAAAATGTGCGCGAGATCATGAATATCTGCACGCGGTTGGTGATGGATGCCACGTCGCCGCATCTGAAGCTGGATCAACTGTATCCCACCAAGTCTCTTCCGGCTGCGGCGCTGGCACTGCTCGGCGCACCGCAAGGACGCCGCGAATTTCAGGTGCAGTTGCCGAAATACGGCGGCGGCGTGCTGACCGTGCTGTCGGCGTAATCCTGCGGCGTGGCGCCGGCAATACCGCTCAAGATCGGCCCTGCATAGCCGATAGGTCGTGCTAGCACATCACACCCGGATTTTCTCAAGGACGCATGTATGCAATCCACTTTTAAAGGTCTGCTGATCGCTGCCGTCCTGGCCGCGCTGCCGCTCGCCGCCGCCAACGGCGCCGCGCCGAGCAAGGACGAAGTCGTGGCGGTCGTGAAGAAGGCGGTCGACTACTACAAGGCCAACGGCAAGGACAAGGCGCTGGTCGAATTCAACAAGAGGGATGGCCTGTTCGCCAAGGGCGAGGATTACGTTGACGTGCACGACGTCAACGGCGTTTGCGTCGCACACCCCATCTCTCCCGCCAAGGTTGGCGTCAACCGGCTCGATACCAGCGACTCCGCCGGCAAGTTCTACGTAAAAGAGCTGGTGGACGCCGCCAAGTCCAAGCCATCCGGCTGGATCGAGTACGTCATGAAGAATCCCACGACCGGCAAGCTCGAGAACAAATCGGCCTATTGGGAAGTGCACGACGGCCTGATCTTCAAGGCAGGCACCTACTCGGAATAGGTGTGGCGAATCGCATGAAATCCATCGGCGACCTATCGCTGCGCTGGCAGATGCTGCTCGCGCCGTTGTTGCTGATCGTCGCCATTCTGGTGATCGAATCAGTCAACTACCGCCAGCAGACCACTGTGGACGCGGCAACCACGCGCTTGTTCAATGAAAGCGTACGCCGCTTGCAGGAGCTCGATGAGGCGGATGCGTTTGCCTTGGATATCAACGGGCGCATGTTCCGTGCCATGACGCTGGTGCAAAACGGCGCGCCACAAAAGATGGTGCATGCGCTGCTTGATTCGTTGCCGGGCGACCTGGATAAGCTGGGAGAGGAACTCTCCGCGGTGGCGGTGCGCGCCGGCGAGAGCGGCCATGACGCCGAAGCCGCGAAGCTCACCGAGTTTGCCGGCAAGTATCGCAAGGCCGGCAATCAATTCTCCAAAGTCCTGTTCGTCGATCCCAGCGTCGCCGTGGACGTTGCCACCTCGGCGGGCGCCTTCTTCCAGGAACTGCATGGACAACTCCGGACCCTGTCCAAATCCTATGACGCGGCGTCGGCGGCCGAATTTGCGGGCATGAAAACCCACGCCGCGAGCGCCATGAGCCATACCGCGATCGGCGGACTGCTTGCCGTCGTCGGCGGATTGGCGGTAAGCCTGTGGCTGGCGCGCTCCTTGACGGCGCCGGTGGTCGAACTCACCCGCGTCGTCGTTGCGCTGTCGCGTGCCGATTGGTCGGTGACGGTACCGTATGCCTCACGCGGCAATGAAGTGGGGCGCATGGCGCGCGCAGTCAATGTGTTCCGCGACAATGGCATCGAGAACGAACGCCTGAAACGCATCGAGGAGGAGGGCCGGCAGCGGGCCGTAGCGCAGAAAGCGCAGGAAGCGGCACGTGATCGGGCCGAGCAGGAACGCATGTCCCGGGAAGCCGATCGGGCCCGCTCATTGACCGACTTGACCGAGCGCTTCGATTCGACCGCGCACCAGGTGATCGGCAATTTCGCAACGGCGTTTGGCAGCCTGCAGGAAACGGCTGCGACGATGGGTTCCGCCGCCGATGCCACGCGCAAGCGCGCCGACGGGGTGTCGCAAGCGGCCGTGGAGGCCTCGAACAATGTGCAAACCATTGCCGCCTCCATCGAGGAACTCGGCGAGTCGATCGCGGAAATTTCCGAGCAGGTGCATGCTTCCTCAAGCAGGGCCGCGGCCGCGACCAAGGATGCCGACAAGCTCAATAACACCCTGCAAGCGGTGAACTCCGCCGCGCTGGAAATCGGCTCCGTGCTCGATTTCATCAAATCCGTCGCCAGCCGCACCAGCCTGCTGGCGCTGAACGCCACCATCGAGGCGGCGCGCGCCGGACCGGCGGGGCGCGGCTTCGCGGTTGTGGCCAACGAGGTCAAGGCGCTGGCGATCCAGACCAAGCAGGCCACCGACGGAGTCACCACCAAGGTGGAGCGTATCCAAACGCTTTCCGGGGAGGCGGCGGGTGCCGTCACCTCGATTGCGGAAACCATCCACTCGCTGAGCACTGGCGCCGCATCGATCTCGACGGCGGTTGCCAGCCAATCCGTCGCCATGCGCGACATCAGCCAGACGGTGCAGACGGCAGCCGATTTCACACGCCGCGTCAGCGATCAGATTCAGGAGGTTCAGGGCACCGCCACCGCAACCGGACAAGCGGCCGACGGGGTGCTGCAAGCTTCCGCCGAACTTGCGCAGCAGACCGATCGTCTTGAGGCGGAAGTGTCGGGATTTCTAAACGCCATGCGTCCGAAGCCGGCCAGCGAGCCGGAGTCGGAGTTGAGCAATCGACGGGCGGCCGGCTAGGCGCGCTCTTTTAACCAAACGACAGATCGGAGAGTTGTGATGAATTATCGAAATTCCGTGGGTGCACGCCTGATGCTGGCCTTTGCCGGTGTGATCATGGTGTTCGGCGTCGCGGTGGCCATCAGCATTTCCCGGCTCGCGGCGTTCAACGCCGCGATTTCGGATATTACGACGCTTCAGTTCAAGAAGGTCGAGACCAGCAATGCCTGGGCTGCCAGCCTCTCCGAGTCGATGCGCCATACGCGCAACATGCTCATCATGGATGACAAAGCGCAGATCCAGGGCGAAATCACCAAGGTCCAGGCCCTGACGGAGAAAAGAAAAGAGCTCGCGGACACGATGACCGCCATCGTCCAGTCAGCGGCGGGCAAAGTCATGCTGCAGGCTGCCTTGGACGCCGGCAATGCGCTCAAGCCGCTCGATGAGGAATACCTGCGGGAGGTCCAAAGCGGCGACATCAAGGCGGCAAAGGAGACGCTGCTGGAGCGGTCGCGTCCCGCACAGCTGGCGCTGATCGCGGCGCTGCAGAAGCTGGTCGACCATGAGATTGAGCACATTCATGGCCGCGCGGATGAAATTTCGGCGGCGTATCACAGTGCGCTGATGTTCCTGATCACGCTGTCCTTGGGCGCAGTGGCGGTTGCCTGCGTGCTCGCGTGGTGGATCACGCGCGCCATCAAGAAACCGCTGAACCACGCAGTCCAGGTGCTGGGTGAGATCGAGAAGGGCAATTACGCCAGCGCGGTCACCGTCGGTTCGCAGGATGAAATCGGCCAGACCCTCAAAGGGCTCGAGCGCATGCAGAGCGCGCTGCGCGAGCGTACCGAGAAGGAGCATGCGGCGGCGATGAAGAATGCGCGGATCCGCACCGCCCTCGATCGGGTCTCGGTGGGTACGATGCTGTGCGACAACGACGGCAAGATCATCTACCTGAACGATGCGTTGAAGGATGTATTCCGCAGCCGCGCGGCGGAGATTCGCACGCAGGTATCCGCATTTGATCCGGAACAGCTGGTCGGCGGCTCCCTCGACATGTTCCAGCAGATTCCGGCGCTGCAGCGCCAGCAGCTTGCCTCCCTGACGGCGGGCCATACCTCGGACATCAAGATGGGCGGGGCGAGTTTGCGCCTAGTGGCCAATCCCGTCGTCGACCGCGCCGGGACGCGGGTCGGCACCGTGGTGCAGTGGCTGGACCGGACTCAGGAAGTGGCTACCGAGGAGGAAGTGCAGGCGATCGTCGCCAAGGCTATCGACGGGGATTTGACGGCGCGGATTCGCGAGGAGGGCAAGG
Organism: Steroidobacteraceae bacterium; assembly: GCA_035571175.1. Taxonomy (GTDB): domain Bacteria; phylum Pseudomonadota; class Gammaproteobacteria; order Steroidobacterales; family Steroidobacteraceae; genus Bog-1198. The sequence continues at coordinate 7,175 of DATMKO010000252.1, forward strand.
AGGCATTCTTCAAGACCCTCGCGGTCGGGATGAACCGGCTGCTGGCGAATATGGCCGACGTGGTGCGCAGCATGGCGCGGGCGGCAGCCGAGGTACGCACCGGATCGGAGGAGATCTCGCGCGGCAACGCGGACTTGAGCCAGCGCACCGAGGAGCAGGCCTCGAGTCTGGAGGAGACGGCTTCCTCGATGGAGGAGATGACCTCGACGGTGAAGAACAACGCGGACAACGCGGCGCAGGCGAATCAGCTCGCCACCGCGGCGCGCGAGCAGGCCGAGCGCGGCGGCGCGGTGGTTGGCGCAGCGGTGGCGGCGATGGGCGAGATCAACGCCTCATCGAAGCGCATCGCCGACATCATCAGCGTCATCGACGAAATCGCGTTCCAGACCAACCTGCTGGCGCTCAACGCCGCGGTTGAGGCTGCCCGGGCGGGCGAGCAGGGGCGCGGCTTTGCGGTGGTCGCTTCGGAAGTGAGAAATCTCGCCTCGCGTAGTGCCGAGGCGGCGAAAGAGATCAAGACCCTGATCAAGGACTCGGTGGGCAAGGTGACCGAAGGGACCAAGCTGGTCGACGATTCCGGCAAGGTGCTCGCGGAGATCGTAATGCGGGTGAAGAAGGTCACGGATGTGATGGCCGAGATCGCGAGCTCGAGCCGCGAGCAAGCCTCGGGTATCGAGCAAGTCAACAAGGCGATCACGATGATGGACGATGTGACGCAGCAGAACGCGGCGCTGGTGGAAGAGGCCTCGGCTGCCGCCCAGGCGCTCACCGAGCAGGCCTCGAGCCTGACGCAATTGATCGCGCGTTACCGGGTTGAAGAGA
>DATMKO010000253.1:0-3546 GCA_035571175.1 Steroidobacteraceae bacterium
CGTCGTCGTGGACAGCACGTCGATTTCCCTGGTCGACGGCGAGGCCGGGCGCCTGTACTACCGCGGTTATCCGATCGAATCGCTGGTGAAATACCCGTTTGCGGCAGTCGCACATCTGGTTGTATTCGGCGACCTGCCAAATGCCGCGCAGCTACGGGAGTTCGAAGAATTCTTATGGGACGCCGGCCGCTTGCCCAAAGGCTTAAGCGAAGCCCTCGAGTCGCTGGCGCGCCTCGGCGGCCATCCGATGGCCACCCTGCAGGCCGCAATGCCGTTGATGGCGCTGGACGCGTCGACGCGAACAATCGGACGCACCGACGACGAGCAGCAGGCGCTCGTGGCCGCCGCCCGACTGCCCACAGCGCACGCACTGCTGCTGTCGCTGCGCGCCGGCACGGCACCGGCTGCGTATCCGGACACCCGTCATTACGGCGAGCGCTTCCTGCAACTGATTGAACCCGACGCCCCGGCGGCATCGGCCGTCCGCGTCTTCGAGCAGACGCAGATTTTGCAGATCGATCACAGCTTCAATGCCAGTACCTTCACCGCCCGCGTTGTGACCTCCACGTTGGCGCCTCCCGCATCCGCGTTGGCTGCGGCGATGGGATCGCTGTATGGCCCGCTGCACGGTGCCGCCGATCAAGGTGCGCTGGAAATGGCGGAGGAGGTGGGTGGCAGGGATAAAGCGGCGGATTTCGTGGCGCGGTGCCTTGCCGGTGGCCGGCTGGTGATGGGCATGGGCCACCGCGAATATCGCGTCGTCGATCCGCGCGCAAAACTCGTCAAGGTTTTGGCGGAAGAAATCGCCTCGAGGCCCTACGAGAAACAACTGCTCGAAACCTTGCAGGCGGTCGACGAGGCTTTCGTCGCGCAGACGGCTCACAAGAAGCGAGCTCTGCGCGCCAATCTCGAATTCTACAAAGGCATAGTCTATTCGGCGCTGGGATTGCCCAAGGATTTCTTTACGGCGACCTTTGCGATGGCCCGCATCTTCGGCTGGTCGGCCCACATCGTGGAACAGCGCAAGGACAATCGTATCGTGCGTCCCTCGGCAAACTACATCGGACCCAAGCCTCGTTCCGATTCTCCCTAGAGGTCGCGGCGCTCACCCGGTAAGATCGAATTTTCCGCCGGAGCGCGCATGCTATTTTCCGAGACGCTGGCGTCGATGCAAGCCATGGATCAGGGTTGGAGTGCGGTCATCGGCGAGGACTGGTCGCAGGGACGCGGCGCCTTTGGCGGCATCGTCGCCGCGCTCGGCAACGAAGCGATGCGCCGCTTGGTACCCGCTGATCGCCAATTGCGCGGACTCGAGACTGTTTTTGTCGGTCCCGCCTTCCCCGGCGAAGTTCGCATGCAGGCAGAGATTCTACGCGTTGGCAAGGCGGTCACGATCGCGGGCGCGCGCTTATGGAGCGCCGATCAGATCGCCGCCACTTTCACCGGGATTTATGGCGCGCGGCGCACCACGCAGATTTCCATTTCACCCCAGGCGAATTCTGGAGTACGCGCGGCCCAGGATCTGCCGGACTCGATTTTCCCGCCGGGGACACCCGCACCGGCATTCGTGCAACATTTCGGCTTGCGCTTCGCGGAGGGCAGCCGGCCCTTCACGGGTTTGAAGTCACGCCTCTCGAAAGCCTATATCCGCCACAAAGACCCGGCTCCGCTCACGGAATCCCACGTGGTCGCGCTCATCGATTGCATTCCCTCGCCGCTGATGCAAATGATGACCAAGCCCGCACCCTCGAACTCGCTGACGTGGACACTGCAGTTTCAGCGCCACGATTACACATTTGCTCCCGACGCGTGGTGGCGCATGGATACCGAAGTCGATTCCGCGGGCGACGGCTATGCCTGCGAGACCAGCGTGGTGCTGGATCCGGCGGGGGTTCCCGCGGCACTCAGCCGGCAGTTGGTGGTGGTATTTGGATAAGAGCCCGCCGCGCTCCGACTGCGGCAACTGCGGCGCCGCGCTCAGCGGCCCTTACTGCTCCGCCTGCGGCCAGCACGCGCACGAGAGCGCGCGTTCCATCGGCGTCCTATTTCACGACGCCTGGCACCTCGCGACGCATCTTGATGGCCGATTGTGGCAGACCCTGTACATTTTGCTGTTCAAGCCTGGAAAGCTGACGACGGAATACTTCGCGGAGCACCGGGCGCGTTATCTGCCGCCCGTGCGCTTGTACCTGGTCTTAAGCGTGATGTTTTTTGCGTTCGGTCTGGCCACTCCAGAAAAAACCAGCGTGCCGCCGACCGTCGCGGCACCGGATGCGGCGGCGCCCAGCAAGGCCGCCCCGAAAGGCGCGGCGGCGAGACAAAAGTCGCGGAGCACCATTCTCGATATTGACGATTGCGACGATATCAAGATCCCTTTCGCCTGGCTGCAAAATTCAATGCGGCAGTCTTGCGTGCGCAACCAGAAAGACAACGGCGTATCGGTCGAGCACGTGTTCTTCGCCACCATACCGAAAATGATGTTCTTGTTCGTGCCAATGATGGCGCTGGTGATGTTGATCTTGTACTGGCGGCCGCGGCGCTACTATGTGGAGCATTTGGTTTTCTTCCTCCACATCCATGCCGCAGTCTTCCTGTTGCTGCTCATTCAAGCATTGCTCGGTTGGATCGCCAACTGGGCGGCATGGAACATCGGCGAATGGGTTGCTGCGATCATTGGCTTGTATAGCGTCTGGTACGTATATCGCGCCATGCGGGTCTACTACGGACAGGGGCGACTGCTCACGTTCATAAAACTCTGCGCCGTGGGCTTTAGCTACTTGATTGGCATCGCGCTGACCCTGGCGGCAACGGCGCTCCTCAGCTTGCTCATCGCGTAGGTTTCGCGAAGTTGCCGACGAAGATGCTCTTTGGCAGCTTGACGTGCACCCCGAGGTTGGGCTTGTCGACCAGCTGCGTCACCACAACATGCCCGGCAATGCTCACAAGCTGGTAGGCCTGATGCCGGGTCAATTTCTTCTCGGACACCAGGAACTCCACCATCTCCTGGATCGCCGCCTTGGTGGCCACCGTTAAATCAGGATCGGTCGCCATGCTGATGAAATCCGTTGCGGTTTCGGCGCGCGGCCAGGTCAGCTTCAGGTCCTTGCGCACCTTAAGCTGCAGGCGGCCGCGCAGCGAAGTTTCGATGGCGGTTTGATCGACCTCGCCGTCTCCCTGGGCAGCATGACCGTCGCCGATTTCAAACAGCGCGCCGCGCGCGAATACCGGGATATAAAGAGTGCTGCCGGCAATGAGCTCGCGGTTGTCCAGATTTCCGGCGTGCCTGCCCGGCGGATTGCTGCTGACGCGGCCAAGTTCCGGCGCGGGCGCCACGCCGATACTGCCGTAGAAAGGCTGCAGTGGGATCACGATGCCCGGCAGGAACTCGGCCGTCATCCTCTTGCGATCAAGGGTGAGAATCTTGAGGGGCACGCCGCTCTCGCAATTCTCCGGCAAAAAGCCGCTGCAGCCGTTGTAGCCGTAATCGATGGCGAGATCGATCGACAGAATCTTGACCTCCAGTACGTCGCCAGGCTCCGCGCCCTC
>DATMKO010000254.1:0-4284 GCA_035571175.1 Steroidobacteraceae bacterium
GCTTCTCGTGGCCCGCGCCGTGCGACTGCAGCACACAGGAAAGCAGAACTTCGGCTGATTCCACCGGCTGTGCAAGCAGCAGGCCGGCGCCTGCAGCGAACATCAGCATCCGGAGTGTGGACATCGCCACTCCCTGGGCAAGAACGTCAGAAACGAGCTGGCAGTTCGGCGCAGCGCGCGCAAACATTGTCGCCAACTGGTTCATTGTGCTTCTTCCGTGTAGAGCGGGCTCCAGGACGTCCCACTAACCCTAGCGGATTGGGTCGCAGGGCTCTGCGACGTTGGTCAACAAAACGGCTTGGAAAGTGCCAAATGGTGCACGTCGCGGCAGGCTGTCACGCCCAGCGTGTGCCGGCTGCCCAATTTGGGGTCTCAAGGGACCCATGGCGAAGGCGCGCCCGCTACGACGCGCCCTCGCCCTCGAGAGTTCAGATGCTCATGCAGATCGACTTGGTTTCGAGATAATTTTTGAGGACCTCGCCACCCATCTCGCGGCCCCAGCCCGACTGCTTATAGCCGCCAAAGGGCAATGCAGCGTCGAAGATATTGTAGCAATTGATCCAGACAGTGCCGGCCCGCAGTTGATTGGCGATGCGATGAGCACGCTTGATGTTGCTGGTCCACACGCCCGCCGCCAACCCGTAGACCGTGTCGTTGGCGCGGCGAATGAGTTCATCGTCGACCTCTTTGAATGGCATCACGGTCACCACCGGCCCGAAGATTTCCTCCTGATACACGCGCATCTTGTCGCTCGTGCCGTCAAGCACCGTTGGCTCGACGAAAAAGCCAGTGTCGCCGTGGCGCTTGCCGCCGCAAACCGTGCGCGCCCCTTCCTCCTTCCCGGAGCGCAGAAATCCCGTCACCCGGTCGAACTGGGTCTTCGACACCAGCGGTCCCATCTCGCTCTGCGGATTTAACCCGGGACCCAAGCGGATTGCGCGCGCGGCCTTGCTGACGCCTTCCAATACGCGATCGTAGTTCTTCTCCTGCACGAACAGCCGCGAGCCTGCGCAGCAGCACTGCCCGTGGTTGAAGAATATCGCACTCGCCGCGCCTGGAATCGCCGCATCGAGATCGGCATCGTCAAGCACGATGTTGGGCGATTTGCCGCCGAGTTCGAGGGTGACTTTCTTCAGATCATTCGCAGCCGCTTTGACGATCAACTTGCCGACTTCGGTCGAACCGGTGAACGCGACTTTGTCCACTTGGCTGTGCGCGGCCAGCGGCGCACCGCAAGTCTCGCCGAATCCCGTGATCACATTGAGCACACCGGGCGGCAAGCCCGCATCCATGCACAGCTGCGCGAGCCGCAGCGCCGACAGCGGCGTTTCCTCCGCCGGCTTCAACACGACAGTACAGCCGGCGGTCAGCACCGGGCCCAACTTCCACGCGGCCATCAGCAGTGGAAAATTCCAGGGAATGATCTGCGCTACGACGCCGATGGGCTCCTTGCGTGTATAGGCGTGATATTGCGCGTCGGGCGTATACGGAACGGACAGGGAAATCGTGCCGCCCTCGATCTTGGTCGCCCAGCCCGCCATGTAGTGGAACAGATCCGCAGCCAGAGGAACATCCGCTGCGCGCGCGATCCCTATGGGCTTGCCGTTATCGAGCGCCTCCAGCTGCGCCAGTTCCTCGAGATTTTCGAGAATCAGATCGCCGATTCTCCACAGGATTCTGCCGCGCGCCGAGGGCGACATGCGCGGCCAAGGCCCTTGATCGAATGCCCGGCGCGCCGCGGCCACCGCCAGATCGACATCGGCGCGCCTGCAATCCGCCACGCGTGCGATCACGGCTTCATTGGAAGGATTGAATACTTCAAAGGTTTCGCCCGACTGGGCGTCCTGCCAGCGGCCGTCGATCAATGCTTGACGTGCCTGGCTGACGAAACGCTTGACCGGTGCGGTCAGCGACACCATATCAACGGCAGTGTTCATGTAAACATCTCCTATGTTGATAGCACCACGGAAAAGTTCTGTGTGAATGCTTAGGCGTTTTACGCCTTCGTCAAAGGGTTGTCACAAGGCACCGCAGCATCGGCAAACTTAAGCAGCGGCGCCCATCAGCCCGCTTCCAGCGCCAGCGTCTTGATGTCATTGAACATGACTTGCGGTTGTAAGAACGACAGCGAGTAAATTTCCCGTACTTCGCCGCAGGCGTCGATCAGAAACATTTTCAACATGTGGTGCAAGGTCCGCGTTGCGCGGCCGGACTCGTCCATTTCCACGCTGACATCCTGACCAAAATCATCGAGCACCGGCAAGAGTTCCGGCACGTGGCGCGCCGTCAGGAAACGCCAGTCGAATTTGGGATCAAACGCAAATTCCTTGCTGTAAGCGGCGATGACGGCGGGGGTGTCGTGAGTCGGATCCAAGCTGACGCTGACGAAACGCACCCTTCCGGCGAGCGCTTGGTCGCCTCGCACGCGATCGCGCAAGTCGGCAAGCGTCGTGTGCGCGAACGGACAACCCAAAGGATCGGCGCAGTAGGTGTAAAAAAAGGTCAGCAGGGTGATCTTGCGCTGCGTGAGTGCCGCAAGCCTGACGGAATGACCCGAACTATCGAGCAATTCAGCATCGGCGACCCGCTGGATCTTTTGCAGCTGGTAGCTACCGGGCGGCGGCGGTACGAATTCCATGCGCGGCGCTGTCGCCTTGCCCGGGTCCACTGCGGCGCCTGCCACCCCAATGATGCCGGCGAGAGACAGTCCCAGCGAAACGTTCGCCAGCACGTCGATCCGGCGCATCAGTTTACCGATGCAACCGTCAGCGATGCTGCGCGCGGCGGGTTGGCGGTGAACTTCATGTGATGCGGACGGCCGAGCTGTTCCTTGGTGAAGTCGATCGCGAACGCGGGTGTGAGTTCACGGCCATCCCAATGAAATGCGCGCAGGAACTGCTCGTTGTCCTTGCCCTTCTTGTCCCACTTCGACAGCAGGCTAGAAGTGATGTAGACGCGTTGGCCATCCCAGCTCTGCGACACCATGTTCACTTGGCTGCCGGTGTGTTTGCTGTAGGTTTCGCGCGGATGCGCAGGGTCCGTCAGGTCGAAGTAGTGCGTCGTGCCGTCCATGAAGGTGTTTACCCACAAACCCTTTGCATCGGCCGTGATTGAAATATCCACCGGCAGCGGAATCTTGCTCGGATCGCCGATTGCGGCGACGTCCTTCGCCTGCCAGACCCCTTGAGCGTCGCGGTTCACCAGCCACAGTTGCGAGGTCAGTGCGGTGGCCGTGATCGCCCAATTCTGGCCCTCTGCCAAGGCCCAGCGAATCTCCAATGGTGCCCCCGGCACGGCGAGGATTTGCTCGGGTTGCATGGTCTTTAAGTTCCACATCACCATGGTGTTGCCGAAGTGCTTCATGGCCTCGGCATCCTTCATGAGCTCGCCAAGATCGCGCATGTAGTTGTTCGAGCCGGCGAAGCTCGAGGTCAACAAGGCGTTTTTCGCCGGATTCACCGCAATGTCGTATCCGTAGCCATCGCCTTTGACCAGTTTGATGGTGGATGTGGGCATGGCGTACTTGGCGATGAATTCGCCCTTGTTGTTGTACACCGCCATGCCGGTCACACCGCTCTTGTCCGCGGCGTTCGATAAATCGCCGATCAACATTCGTCCGGGCAGTGCGTAAAAGGTGTGCGGTCCCGCGTAGCCGGTCTTCGCCGACAAATCATCGATGGTCTTGACGAGTTTTGGATGGGATGGATTGGTGCCGACATCGAATACATAGATCTTGCTGTCATCCAATCCCCCTGCCCAGAGATATTTGCGATCGTCCGTGAAGCCCATGTGATGCGCTTCACCACGGCCGCCAACGGATATTTTGTGGATCACTTTTCCGTAGGACTGCGATGCGGGATTTGCATCGACGGTCACCAGCTTGTCCGATCCGTCCCCCAAGCCGGGTACCCCCAGCGTCCAGACGTGGACGAAATCTTCCTGACCCTTGATCAGGCCGGACATGTAGGGCGAATTGCAAGTCTCGTCGGCATGCGACTCAATGGCGCACACGCCCATGACTACGCCAATGCAAAAGCTCGAGAGCAGCCGGTGATCGATTCGCATGATTGTTCTCCCCTTAGGATCGTTACTCAAACTGCATAGGGCAAATTGCGACCATCCGGCGTGAAAAGCAAGACCTTGAACGTCCCGGCAGGGGGTGAAGTGACGCGCTGCGACGCGATTGAACTAAGACTTCGAGGTGACGGCGTGTCCGGTGACGCCGTCGCGTGCGAACTCGAATCGCAATAGCCATTTGCGAGAGTCCTGATCGCTCGCAGGAAC
>DATMKO010000255.1:0-2381 GCA_035571175.1 Steroidobacteraceae bacterium
TATTGCGAGTGAGGAACTGCTGCAGCCGCAGCGTGCCCGCGGAGTGCGACGAACCCAGCAATACGACATCGCTGCTCTGGGAGGTGATGAGACTTACGCGACGCAAGATAAAGGCGCGCATGAAAAGTTCGCTGAGCTCCGAGTCGGTCTGAACGATGTCCTGCAGCTGCGCCTCCTCGATGACCAGGACCTCGCCGTCGTCGCGCACCCGCAATCGAACGACGCCGCCGATGCCGCGCAGTGTGCCCACGTCTCCGGAAAAGCTGCCCGGCCTGTGCACCGTGACCAGCGTCTCGCCGCTCAAGGTGGGCTGCAGGACTTCGATGCTGCCCGACAGCACCACAAACATGCGAACCCGGTCGCCCGGCTCCGCCAGCACCTCACCCTTTTTTATCGCGGTTTTACGACCGTACGCGCCAAGGCGCGCAATTTGCACCGCGCTCAACTGCGGAAACATCTGCGCGCTGCGCCCGGCATACGGCGATTGCGCGATTGTCCCTTCGAGCGGCGTCGCCATTGCTACTTGTTGACGTTCAGGAATGGAATCGGCGCCCCCGCATAGATTGCGCTCGGCAGCTGTCCATTCCACTTCTCGGCCTTGGTTTGCTCCACCTGAATGCGCCGCAGTTCCAATACATTAGGGCCGGAGGTAAGCGCCGCATTCTGGATCTTGAGAGCTTCGGCTTGTGCTTGGGCATTCTTCAGCGTGGCGTAGGCGTCGCCATCGGCGGTGGCCCTGACCGCGGCCGCCTCGGCTTCGGCAATCGCTACTTTCTGCTTCTGCTCGGACTCGACGGTCTTTAACTTGTTGTCCGCCGCCTGCCGTAACTGTTCTTGTTCAACCTTGCTGTTGATTGCCCGCATGTACGACTCTTGGAAAGCGAAATTACGCATGTCGATATTGATGACCTGGGCGCCGTAGATCGCGAGCTTGTCGGATAACGCGGCATAGATGTCGCCCGACACCTTGGCCCGTTGCGCAATGAGATCAGGTGCCGTGTATTTGGCAGTCACCGCCTTGAATATTTCGTGGGTCGCGGTTTGCACATAGGACGATAGATTCCCATTGTGGCTGTACTTCTCGAACACCTCGGAGACCTTGTTGGGAAGGATGCTGTAGCGCACCGTTAGGCTCACCGTGACCGGCTGTGTATCGCTGGTTGCGCCTGCCGCGTTCTCGATATCAGCCTGCTCGGATCGAATCGAGAATAGCGTGAGCTTCTGCCACGGCGGCAGCACCGCCAATCCTTCGGGCTCGATGCCGACGATCTTGCCGAACTGCGTGACGACGCCGCGGCTGCCGGTCGGCACCGAATAGAACGGCCAGACAATCATCAACAGGATCAAGACACCCGCCGCCAATGCAGCGTCGCGAAGGATCGCGGGCATGTTCGCGCCATGCGGCGTCGAATATCGAGTAGCAATGCTCATTTGGTTTTTCTCCTCGTTGTATGAATCCCTGCGGCGCGGGCGCACATTGGCTCAAATAAGTCGCGCCGTCATTTCTGTGGCCGGCGCGCCGAGGTCATTTTGTTTGAATTGGTCGGGGCGACAAGATTCGAACTTGCGACCCCTTGCACCCCATGCAAGTGCGCTACCAGGCTGCGCCACGCCCCGACCGAGGGAACGAATGATAGCCCAATTGGGCGCGACCGGCTTGAGTCGCTGCAGCTTCAGGCGGGTGCGCCGCAGCTAGCGCCGCAGAATCTTGATCAGCTCTTCGAGCTCCAGTCGCATCTGATGGATGAGCTGTTGGCTTTGATTCAGATCCACCTGCGCATCGTCACCCGTGAGGCGATTTCTGGCCCCGCCGATCGTAAATCCCTGTTCATACAGAAGACTGCGGATTTGCCGGATGATCAGCACGTCCTGGCGCTGATAGTAGCGCCGGTTGCCGCGGCGTTTGACCGGCTTGAGCTGCGGGAATTCCTGCTCCCAATAACGGAGCACATGCGGCTTGACGCCGCACAAATCGCTCACTTCGCCGATGGTGAAGTAGCGTTTCCCCGGAATCGGCGGCAGATCGCTATTGTTGCTTGGTTCCAGCATATGCCTCGACGCGCGCCTTCAGTTTCTGACCCGGGCGAAATGTGACAACGCGACGGGCGCTGATGGGAATTTCTTCGCCGGTTTTCGGATTGCGCCCAGGGCGGCGGTTCTTATCCCGAAGGTCAAAATTCCCAAAACCCGAAAGCTTCACCTGTTCGCCCGAGGACAGCGCCGCCCGAATTTCTTCGAAAAATAGATCGACGAGTTCGCGTGCCTCGCGTTTGTTGAGCCCCAATTGATCGAACAGGGCTTCGGCCATTTCTGCCTTAGTCAGGGCTGCCATGCTTATTGATCTCTTATTGTGGCGCTCAATTCATCCCGTAAGCGTGCAA
>DATMKO010000256.1:0-7613 GCA_035571175.1 Steroidobacteraceae bacterium
TCCGGCGCAGCGGCTGGCAATATTCACGAGCTTCCCGACGATCTCCGAATTCAGGCGAGTGGCGAACTCGTCCAAGTTCATGTCCATGTCATCGATGCCGGGGCCCATCTTGGCGGCGAAATAGTAGCGCAGGTATTCAGCCGGGAAGTTCTGCAGATACTTGCGCGCCGTGATGAAGGTGCCGCGCGACTTCGACATCTTCTGGCCATTGACGGTGAGAAAGCCGTGCGCATGCACGGCGGTGGGGCGGCGCATTTTGGAGGCCTGCAGCACCGCCGGCCAGAAAAGCGTGTGAAAATACAAAATGTCCTTGCCGATGAAGTGATGCAGTTCGGCGCTCGAGTCGACCTCGAGGAACTCGTCGAACTTAAGACCGGTGCGGGCGCACAATTGCGTGAAACTCGCCAGATATCCGATCGGCGCATCGAACCAGACGTAAAAATACTTGCCCGGCGCATCCGGAATCTCGAAGCCGAAGTACGGCGCGTCGCGCGAGATGTCCCAGTCCCGCAGGCCCTGTGAAAACCATTCATCGAGCTTGCGCACGACGCTTTCCTGCACCGCGCCGCTGCGCACCCAGGCGTGCAACGGCTGCTCGAATGCACTGAGCTTGAAGAAATAGTGTTCGGACTCGCGCCAAACAGGAGCGGTGCCGCTCACCACCGAAATCGGATTTTTCAGATCCGCGGGCGTATAGGTGGAGCCGCAGTTTTCGCAGGAATCCCCATATTGATCGGCGGTGCCGCAAACCGGGCAGATGCCTTTGACGTAGCGGTCCGGCAGGAACATTTTGGCGGAATCATCATAGGCCTGGCGGACGCTGCGCCTCTCGATGTATCCGGCCTGCCGCTGCGTCAAGTACATCCGCTCGCACAGCGCCTGGTTCTCCGCCGAGTGGGTTGAACCGAAGTTATCCATCCCGATCAACATGTCGGACAAATCCCGCTGATGTTCGATTTTGACCCGCGCGATCAGTTGCTCCGGGGTTATTCCCTCGGATTGCGCCTTGAGCATGATCGGCGTGCCGTGCGTGTCATCGGCGCACACGTAGTAGCACGCATGGCCGCGAAGTTTCTGAAATCGGACCCAAATGTCGGTTTGTACGGTTTCCAGGATGTGGCCCAGATGCAATGGGCCATTGGCATAAAACAGGGCGCTGGAGACGAGGATTCGGCGTGGTTGAGGCATGCCAAATTATGCCACGAGTTGACCACGCGATTGGCTTGTTGCGCGATTAGATTGGCGTTGCGACGAGCTTAGGAAGCTTCCTTGTATTGTTCGAACTTCGACTTGTTGATGGCCTTTTTGTAAGCTTCTGCGCCGCTGATTTGCTTGGCATCGAACAGCGCCTGTATGGCCATGTCCATGAGCAGCATGCCGGTGGCCGAGCCGCTTTGCATGGCATTCTCCAACTGATCCATCTTGCCCTGGCGAATCAGATTCGAGACCGCCGGGGTGTTGATCAGAATCTCCAGCGCCGCAACTCGGCCCTTCTTGTCGGCCTTGGGAATGAGCTGCTGCGAGACGACTCCGCGCAGGCTGGTCGACAGCATGGTGCGTACATGCGGCTGTTTGTCGGCAGGAAATGCATTCACCAATCGATCGACGGTTGCCGCAGCGCCGTTGGTGTGCAGCGTGGCCATCACCAGAATACCCATTTCCGCGGCGGTGACCGCGATGCTCATGGTTTCCAGATCGCGCAGCTCGCCCACCAGAATCACGTCCGGATCCTCGCGCAGGGCCGACAACAATGCGCTGGAGAAGGATCCCGCATGCACGCCGATCTCGCGTTGGCTGATCAGGCAGTTTTTGCGCAGATGCACGAATTCGATGGGGTCCTCGATGGTGAGGATATGGCCCTTTTCGCGCGAATTGATGTCATCGATCATGGCGGCGAGCGTGGTTGACTTGCCGGACCCGGTCTTGCCGGTCACCAGAATCAGACCGCTGTTGATCTTGCACAGATCCATCACCGCCTTCGGCAATTTGAGTTCCTCGGCGCTGCGCGCCTTCGAGGGAATGGCCCGGAACACGGCGCCCATGCCGTTCAGCTGCCGCATGACGTTGACTCGAAATCGCGCGACACCCGGTATGGCGTAGGCGAAATCGGTGCCATCCTTGGCCTCAAATCGTTCAACCGCCAACTTCGGCATGATCTCGTACAACGTGGCCTTCACGGTCTCGGCGGCAAGAGGTTCCGGCGCCAGCGCTTGGAGCGTGCCGTATTGCCTGACGCGTGCCGGATCGCCAGCCAGAAAATGCAGGTCCGAGCCATCGCGCTCGAGAACCTGGGTCAAGTATTTATCGATGGCCGGCACGATTTCAGGTCCCCGTGGATTCCTCGGGCGGTGCGCCGGACATGTCGGTCACGAAGCGCTGGAACTGGCGTTTGTCCGACGCATAACTGTACGCGTGTTCCGGATCGACTTCCTTGGCGGTGATGGCGGCAAGCAGCGCTTGATCCAGGAGCTGCATCCCATATTCCTTGCCCATTTGCAGCTGGCTGGGAACCTGGTGCGTCTGATCGGTCATGATGAGTTTGCCGATGGCTTTGGTCAGGACCATGATTTCGCATACGGCGCGCCGCGCCCGCAGGTCTGGAGTCTTCAGCAGCACCTGCGTGATGACCGCGATCAGGCTCGAGGCCAGAAAGCTCTTGGTCTGCTCGCGCTCCTCGGTGGGCAGCGCGTCGATGATGCGGTCAATGGTTTTGGTGGCGCTGGTGGTGTGCAGGGTTCCGAGCACCAGATGGCCGGTTTCGGCGGCCGTCATCGCCATGGAAATGGTCTCCGCATCGCGCAATTCGCCGACCAGAATCACGTCCGGGTCTTCGCGCATGGCGGCGCGCACGCCCTCCGCGAACGTCGGCAAATGAGTGCCGAGTTCACGCTGGATGACCTGGCTGGTCTTGCTGCGATGAACGAATTCTATGGGGTCCTCCAGGCTGATGATGTTGAGCGAGCGCGTCGAATTCAAATAGTCGATCATCGCGGCCAGAGTGGTGGTCTTGCCGGTGCCCGTCGAACCGGTCACCAATATCATTCCTTGATGGTAGTCGCACAACTTGCGCACGACCGGCGGCAACTTGAGCTGCTCCATGCTGGGTATTGCGGTCGGAATGGCTCGAAACGCGGCGCCGATGCCGGTCTCCTTGCGAAACACATTGACGCGGAAGCGGCCGCCTTCGGTCGATACGTAGGAAAAATCCAGATCATTGCCCTCGCGCAATACCTTGAGCTGCGATTGGGTCAGCACTTCGGTGATGTAGGCCTCGAGTTCCGCGTCGCCTAAATTGCGGAATTTGATCGGCATCAAATCCCCGTGCATGCGCAGCATCGGCGGCACGCCTACCGCGAGGTGCAGATCAGAGCATCCTTGGGCCACGCCTAACTTGAGGAACGCGTCTATTCTTGCCATAACGCGTAAGGCTACCCGTAAGCGCTTGGTTTTTCGAGTTTTTAGGCCCTGATTAGCCCATAAACGTGAGGTCCGTCAACCGCTACAGGAATTTCTCGAGCGATAGGCGCAGTTCGTCCATGCTTTGCGCGCGTTTTGCCTTGTCCAGCGACATGCATTTCATGACCAGGTTGTTCAATTCCATGGGCAGATCTTTGTTGATCTCGATCGGCGGGCGCGCCTTGCCCTGCACGTGCTGGTACATGACGGACATGTGATCGCCGCGGGAGTAAGGCGGCACCCCGCTGAACATTTCATACATGATCACGCCCAAACTGTAGATATCGGCCCGCTCGTCGACTTTTTTGCCCAAAATCTGCTCCGGCGCCATATATTTCGGCGAACCGATGACATAGCCGGTCTTGGTCAATTGCGTATCGCCCTGACTGTGGGCCGCGGCCACACCGAAGTCGACGATCTTGAGCAGCAGGTCGTTGTCGATCAACACGTTTGCCGGCTTCAAGTCGCGGTGCACGATGCCGGCCTGGTGCGCAACGGCCATGCCGGTCGCGATGTCGACCGCAAACTTAACGGCACGCTTGAGCGCCACGGGCTTTTCATTGACGATTTCCCCGCCCAAGGTGTGGGATGGAAAATACTCCATCGAAATCGCGTAATTGCCCCGGATGTACAAGAAGTCGTAAATGCGGATTACGTTCTTGTGGGTGATCTTGCGGCTGTAGCGCAATTCATGCACGAAGCGCTTCATCATCTCTTCGTCAGAAGCGACATTGGGGTTCAAGAATTTGAGGATCAGCCGCTCCTCGACCACCGTGTCTTCCATGAGCAGCACGGTGCCGAAGGCACCCTTGCCGATTTTTTCGATGAACTTGTAACGACCCTCGATCACGTCGCCCGGTTTCAATGTGACGATGTCCAACTTGGCCGACGCCGCGGTTTCCTCGTTCTGCTTGACCACCTTCGCCAGTTCCAGGTTGTCGATGAGCAGCGTTTTGGAGGGCTCCTGCATCTTTTGCGCACGTTGATTCGCGGCAATTTGCTGCGTCGAAAAGCGGTTATCCAATTCATGCAGAGCGCGTTCGACCGCCTGGCTGATTGTCCCATCGTTGTTGGTGGATACGGCCTGCAGGCGCACGCGGATGGTGTCGGCGCGCCGTTCGTCCGCGAGTTTTGCGAGGGCTGAAATCGCCTCCACCTTGATTTCGTTTTCCGAACGATCAAGCAAGGGCAATAGGTGCTCCAGGCTCTTTTGATCGCCGATTTTGCCGATGGCGCGAATCACAGTGGGCAGGGACTTCGCTTCGCCCTGCAGCATCTCAACGAAACGCGGCAGGGCCTTGGTACTGCCGATCTCCGCGAGGGCGTCAACGGCGCGCTCGCTGACCCACCAATCCTTGTCCTTGGTGGCTTCGAGCAGCTGCGCGACGGCGCGCTCATCCTTGGTCTGGTTCAGGATCTCGATGGCTGCGCGGCGGATGTCCTGATTCTCATCCTTGATCAGGGCGAGCACGGCATCGACGACCTTCGGGCCGCCGATCTTGCCGAGCGCATCGGCGGCCCGAGTTCGAACCCACCAATCGCTGTCGGCAATCACTTCCAACAGAAACTTGACGGATTTCGCGGTGCCGACGACGTTCAATACTTCCACCGCCGCGCGCCGGGCGTATTCGTTTTCGTCTTTCAGCACTTCAACCAGGTATTTGATGGTTTCCGGATGGTTGGCCTTGATTACGACATCAACCGCTTTGTTCTGGACCTCGATTTCAGGATCGCGCAGCATCCCGGTGACCAGCGGCATATCGAAGGGGCCGTCCATCTTTGCAAGCGCCGACAGAGCGGCGGAGCGGATGAATTTATTGCTGTCCTTGAGCTGCTTCTGGACCGCCTGCGTGACTTGGGGAAGGTTGAAGCGCGCCAAGACATTGATGATGTGCAGCCGCGCGACCGGATCCTTGCCCTCGATTCTCGCGATCAAATCGTCGACCGAGGATTCATCGGCAATCTCGCCGATGATTTTGAACAGGCCGGTGCGTTCGGCGGGCTCTTGAGCATAGGCGGAGTTCAAGAGTTCGCGGACGGTAAAGCGGCTTTTCTGCGCGGTAATCACGTCAAGCAGCGCCCCCTTGGGCATGCCTTGCTTGGCTAACGCCTCGAGCAGGGCACTGGCAGGATAGTTCCGGCTGGATGACAGCGCCCATGCGATTCCCGACATTCCTCGCCCGTTGGCTTCGGACATGGTTTTCAACAGGTGCGGCAGGGTTTTCGAGTCGATCAGCTTGGAGAGTGCTTCCACATACGCCGTCGACTCGCGTTTTTCGGATGTGGACAGCGCCTCGACCAAGGGATCGATGGCGTCCGACCCCAGCGCGACCAGTTTTTCCAATGCCTTTTGCGCCAGCGGACTGCCTGGACTGGATTTGACTTCGGCGATCAGCCGATCGGCACGGTAGTTGGCGAATAAACTCATTCGGCGCCTAAGTAGCCCATTCCCCGGGAGCCATCAATTCTCACCTTATGTCAGGCGTCTTCACGTGGTCACATTTCTCAATTCCAGATTATGCCATACGTCACGGTTTTACCCGCCTGCGCTACAATGCCCGCTTCTTATGAATCAACCCGCCCCCGCGGATGGCGCCATCCGCGAGAAACTAAGCACCTATTTGGACCCCTACCTTGGCCAAACCCTGGGCGAGGCGAAGGCAGTCGTGGCTGTGGCCTCAGCCAATGGGTTGGTGACCGTCGAGCTGGTCCTGGGCTTCCCTTGCGCGGATTACGTGCCCGAATTGGGTGCAGCTCTCGAAACCTACCTCAAACCCATCATGAGTGAGAGCCGCTTGGAGCTTACGCTGCGTATGCAAATCACCTCGCATGCAGTGCAGCGGACGCTCAAACCTCTCGCCAATGTAAAGAACGTGGTGGCGGTAGCTTCCGGCAAGGGCGGTGTTGGAAAATCCACGACCGCCGCGAATCTGGCGCTTGCCTGGGCAGCGCAGGGCGCCAAGGTTGGCTTGCTGGATGCGGATATTTACGGTCCCAGTCAGCCGCTGATGATGGGATTGAGCGGCGCGAAGCCGGTCAGTACGGACGGCAAGCATTTGACGCCGTTGCGGTCTCATGGTGTCGAAGTGATGTCCATCGGTTTCATGATCGATCAAGAACAGCCCATGGCGTGGCGCGGTCCGATGGTGACCCAAGCGCTGACCCAGCTGCTCGGCGACACCAACTGGGGCGATCTGGATTATCTGGTGGTCGACATGCCGCCCGGTACGGGCGACATCCAGCTCACGCTGGCGCAGCGCGTTCCGGTGAGCGGCGCCGTCATCGTGACCACGCCTCAGGATATCGCCCTCCTGGACGCTCGCAAGGGCCTGAAGATGTTTGAAAAGGTCGAAGTGCGGGTCCTCGGCGTCGTGGAGAATATGAGCATGCACGTCTGCAGTCAGTGCGGTCATGTGGAACATGTGTTCGGCAGCGGCGGCGGTGCGCGCATGGCAGCGCAATACGGAGTGCAGCTGCTGGGCGAATTGCCGCTCGATATCCGCATTCGCGAGGATGCCGACGGTGGTGCGCCGACGGTGGTTGCCGAGCCGAATAGCGAGCGCGCGCGTGCGTATTTTTTGATGGCGCGCCGCACGGCAGCGCGCTTGTCCACATTGAACAAGGACTATAGCCGCGCTTTCCCCAAGATAACCATCGAAGCAACCTAATGAGCATTAAAAGCGATCGTTGGATCAGGCGCATGGCCGCCGAACAGCGCATGATCGAGCCGTTTTCCCCGGGGCAGGTGCGCGTCGCCGGCGGCCACAAGATCGTGTCCTATGGCACGTCGAGCTACGGCTACGATGTGCGCTGCGCCGATCAGTTCAAGATTTTCACCAACATCAATTCCACCATCGTCGATCCGAAAAACTTCGATGAAAAATCGTTCGTGGATTTCCAAGGGCCGGTTTGCATCATTCCGCCGAATTCGTTCGCGCTGGCGAGCACGGTTGAGTACTTCAGGATCCCGCGCTCGGTTCTCACTGTTTGTCTCGGAAAATGCGTCACGGGCGATACGCGCGTGGTTGAGGCCGATACCGGCGCCTATATGCCGATCACGGAGATGCGCTGGGGCAAAAGCACCTTGGCCTGGGACGGTTGGCGTTTGCGGCCGGCGAAGGTGTCGGCCTTCATGCCGCAAGGTAAGCGGGAGATCT
>DATMKO010000257.1:0-17180 GCA_035571175.1 Steroidobacteraceae bacterium
CGATCCGGATTCGGTGCCGGCGGGGCGATACGCCAAAGAGGCGTTAATCGCTCTCGGCGTCTGGGACTCGGTGTCGGCGCGCCTGGTGCGCGCCGACAGCGTGCGCGCGGCGCTGGCGTTCGTGGACCGCGGTGAGACGCCGCTCGGCATCGTCTATGCGACCGATGCCCTGGCCGACAAAAAAGTGCGATTCATCGACGCATTTCCGGCCGATAGCCATGAACCCATCATCTATCCGGCCGCTTTGACCAATGTCGCCAACGCCGATGCCGCCAAGTTTCTGGCCTACATGCGCGGTCCGGCTGGCGATCTGGCATTCAAGCGCTACGGCTTCGCGCCGCTGCACTAAGGCAAACTCGCGGGATCGATGGCGGGAATGCCGCGGCGTATGTCGGCGGAAAATGTGCTGCTGCGATCCGATTTTCTCGCCCGATCGGTGATGTGTCCCAGAGCGCGAAGCTCCGCAAGCGCAAAGCGCTGGTCCAGTCCACCGACCCCGTACACATAGGCGGGAAAATAGCCGGTGAGCAGGATGCGATAGCTCAGCGGCAGGTAGCCGACGATTCGCGTCATCATGTGATAGACCAGCGTGGTGCAGTTGGCGGTAACGGTGTTGTAGAAGCGCGGCGTGGCGACGAGGCTGTTGGATATGCCCAGGTAGCCGAGAAACAGGGAGCGCATCGCAAACAGCGGCATGCGAATCCGATAAAGATACGCATCTTCGCCGCGCACGTTGGTGCGCACGCGGATCACATCGCGCTCGTCGGCCGCGATGATGCTGAGTCCAAACTCCTTGAAGAAGCCGCCGACCTCCGAATAACCTTGGCGCTGGTCGCGGCGGATTTCCACCGAGAAGGCAACATGCTCGCCGGTAGCGAACCCGAAGGAAACCAGCATGTGCGCGATGGCCGGACCGCGCCAGTACGACATGATCATGTCGACTGAATTCAGCTGTTTCAGGTCGTAGACGCGGGTTTCCCATCGCTGCGAGTAGTCGGTGTTGCTGCGCCAGTCGAAATTGCGCACGTTGTGCAGCGTGACCTCGTCGCCATCGAACGTCGCAGCGGCTATTTGCGCCACGTCGTCTGCCCACAGCCGGTCATTCGAAGGCTTGATTCGCCGCCACCAGATCACAATGGCAGCGAAGGCCGCGGCAAACACCGACAGGCTGAGCGCAGCCCATCCCTGCCAGAGCGCAAGCAGCACGCCGACGCTGCAGGCAATCCACACCGCGATGATGCCGAGCTTGATGGTCCGACCGCCCGCCGCTTGATACCAGAGCGCCAACACTGCCCAGGCCGCAGGCAATCCGACCAGCAGAGTCGCGAACAGCAGGGCGATGATGCGCAAATTATCCGCTGCACTGGCTGTCATGATTCGATGGATTGTGCCATTCATTGACACATACCGCCCGCGCAGGGTACGGTTTCATGTGACCCAGGCGAAATCATTTCTGCACAAGATCCCGTTCATTCAGAAACTTGGCGTCGAGTTCGTGAGTGCCGCAAATGGCCGCTCCGTTGTCGCTCTCGATCTGACTGATTGGCACATGAACAGCTGGGCGGTCGCACACGGCGGCGTGTTGCTGTCCTTGCTCGATGTGGCGATGGCGGTGGCGGCGTGGTCGCTCGACCCCGGCGCCGAAGGCGGCATTACGGTGGAAATGAAAACCAGTTTTTTGCAGCCCGCCAAGGCCGGATCGCGTCTGATCGCCTCGGGGCACGCGTTTCACAGCTCGCGCACGCTGGCGTTTTGCGAAGGCGAGATACGCAACACCGATGATCGGTTGATCGCCAAGGCGATGGGTACTTTCAAAAATCGAAAAAAATCGGAAAAGCGTTCAGGCGCCTAGGCGACGGATCGGGAGAACATCAATGGCTGAATCTTATGGTCGAATCGTGCTGGCCTCGCGCCCCCAGGGCTGGGTGCGGGAGGAAAATTTTCGCCTCGAGACGGTTCCGATGCCGGCGCTTGCCGAGGGCGAGGTCCGCGTTCGCAATCGCTTTCTGTCGCTCGATCCCTACATGCGCGGACGCATGAATGACGTGAAGTCCTACGCCGCGCCGCAACCGCTGAACGCGACGATGGGCGGTGCCACGGTGGGCGAGGTGGTCGAGTCGCGAAACCGGAATTTCGCCGTGGGCGATACGGTACGCGGCATGTTGGGCTGGGCCGACTATGGCGTTGGCAACGCCGAGGGACTGGCCAAGATCGACGTGCGGCAGATTCCAATGTCGGCATATCTCGGCGCCGTGGGCATGCCCGGCATGACGGCGTGGTACGGTTTCAACAAGATCATGGAACCCAAACCGGGTGAAACCGTGGTGGTCAGCGCCGCCGCCGGCGCCGTCGGCAGCGTGGTCGGCCAGCTGGCGCGCATCGCCGGCGTCCGGGTGGTGGGTGTTGCCGGAGGTGCCGATAAGTGCCGCTTCGTCACCGAGGAGCTCAAGTTCGACGCCTGCATCGATTACAAGACGGCCGCGGATGCCAAATCCCTGGCGGCCATGATCGCCACGGCCGCGCCCAAGGGCGTGGATGCGCACTTCGAAAATGTCGGCGGCGATGTGTTGAATGCCGTCATGACGCTGCTCAATCCGTTTGCGCGCGTGGCCATCTGCGGTCTGATCGCCGATTACAATTCCACGCCCGGCCAGATGCCGAAAAGCGCCATCATGAATCCGTTTGTGTTCCTCGTGGCGCGCATCAAGATGCAGGGTTTCATCATTTCCGATCACTTGAATCTCTGGCCGGAAGGCCTGGCGGCGCTGGCGGGGCACGTGGCGGCCGGAAGGCTGAAATACCGCGAGACCATCGCCGAGGGGCTTGCGGCCGCGCCGGCGGCATTCATCGGCCTGCTCAAGGGCCAGAACTTCGGTAAACAGCTGGTGCGCCTATGAGCACCGCGCAACAACTGATCCTGCACCACTACCCGGGCTCGCCCTTCGCGGAGAAGATCCGGCTGATCCTCGGGTTCAAGGGCTTGCACTGGTCCTCGGTCATCATCCCTAACATCATGCCCAAGCCCGACGTGATCGCGCTCACCGGCGGCTATCGAAAGACGCCGATCCTGCAAATCGGGGCGGATATTTATTGCGATACCGCTCTCATCGCCGATGTGATCGAGACGCAGTCGCCGCAGCCCACGCTGTATCCGACCGCGGTTGCGGGCGCATCGCGCATCCTCGCGCAATGGGCCGACTCGACGCTATTTTGGACGATGATTCCCTTTACCCTGCAGCCGGCCGGCCTTGCGCACATGTTCAGCGACGTGCCGCCGGAAGCTCAGAAGGCTTTCGCCGAAGACAGAAACGTGTTTCGCGCGAATATGCCGCGCATGCGGATTCCCGAAGCGACGGCCGCGTTTATTCTCTATCTCGAGCGTCTCGAGCAGACGCTTGGCAAACAAATTTTCTTCTTCGGCAGCGCGGCCAGCATTGCGGACTTCTCGATTTATCACAATCTCTGGTTCGTGGTACGCGGCGGTCCGGTCGCAAAAATTCTCGAATCCTACCCGGCGCTGAACGCATGGCGGGAACGCATGAGTGCATTTGGCCACGGTACCCACGCAAGCCTCGACAGCGGCGCCGCCATCGGCGTGGCTCTAGATGCGACCGCAAAAGCAATTCCCGGGCCCGGCCTCGACACCCACGGCATCGCGATCGGCGAGAAGGTGGTGGTGGCGGCAACCGACACCGGGACCGATCCCATCGAAGGCGCGCTGTATGCGGCGACCCAGGATCAGGTCGCGATCACCCGCGAAGATCCGCGCGCTGGAAGGGTTGTGGTGCATTTCCCTCGCATCGGCTTCGAGATGCGCCGGGCCAAGTAACCGCGTCGGGCGACCTAGCGCCGCTTCAGGCGCGCGGCACCTTGCTGCGCCAGATGCGAAAACCGCCGAGAAAGGCAAAATTATTGTTGCCGAGCCGCGCATTTCTCGGCAGCTTTTTCAATCTTCGCGCATTGCCGCCACCAAGTACCAGGTAGTCGGGTTCCAAGGCCTTGCTCAGCTGCGACACCACGTCCGCGACATCGCGGCGCCATTTCTTGGCGCCGCGCTTGAGCAGCGCGCGCTCACCCACGTAGTCCTCATAAGTGCGGCCGTTCTTGTAGGGCAGGTGCGCAAGTTCCATCGGCGCGATGGCGCCGTCGACGATCAGCGCCGAGCCCAAGCCCGTGCCCAGCCCCAAAAACAGCATGCGCCCGCCTTCGTAGCTGCCGAGGGCCTGCATTGCGGCATCATTCATGAGCCGCGTCGGCCGGCCGAATGCCTTGCGAAAATCAAAACCCACCCACCCTCGCCCAAGATTATGAGGCTCGGTGACGATCTTGCCGTGCACGACCACGCCGGGATACCCGATGGATACTGCGTCGTATTGCAGATCGCCGGTGAGCTTGAGTACCCGTGCAACCATTTTGCGCGGCGTCAGGTCCGGACCGGATTCGCACTCGCGCGTATCCCGATGTCCCGATACGCGCGTCTTCACGTGAGTCCCGCCCACGTCGATGGCGAGCACGCGCCGTTGAGGCTTTCGTTGCATGCTGCGCACAATAGCGCACTCCGCTTGCGCGCCGCCACGATACGTGGTCAAGTTGCGGCATGCCGAAGAATCGGTTTTTGGCGAAGATTTTGCCGGCGACATTGAGCGCGGCGGTGGCGGGATGCTTGGGCGCAGCACCCCAACGTCCGGACGACATACCGGCGCCCTTGAACGTCGCGAATGATCAAACTCTGACGCAGCAACTGCACGCCACGGGAGTGCAGATCTACCGCTGCGAGCCTGCGAAGGGTAATCCCGCGCAGTTCGAATGGTCGTTCAAGCAGCCCGAGGCTACCTTGGCGACCAAAGCGGGCAAGAATGTCGGCAAACACTATGGCGGGCCCACCTGGGAGGCCAACGATGGCAGTAAGGTAACCGGCGAGGTTATCGCACGCGCCGATAGTCCCGCACCGGGGGCGATTCCATGGCTGCTGCTAACAGCCAAAACCACGTCGGGAACCGGCATGTTCGGCGCCGTGAAGTCGATCCAGCGGCTGCATACGGTGGGGGGTGCGGCGCCGGCGGGCGGCTGCAGTCAGACCTCGGCCGGCCAGGAGCTGCGAATCGCATACTCGGCCGATTATTTATTCTATGCCGCAAAACCTTGACGTGAAGCACGACGAATCTTTAGAGCAGGTGCAATCGAAAATAGCGTATCTCGAACATGCAATTGCCGAGTTGAGCGATGTGGTGTTTCGCCAGCATACGGAAATTGCAGCTCTGGAAGTGCAGCTCAAGGCCCTGAGAGAACGGCTCGACAGCGTTCGCGACGAGACGACGCGCACGGCGGAGCAGGAACGACCGCCTCATTACTGAACTCGCCTGCGCCCTTACCCCGTCGGCGGCAACGTGACCATGGCCAGCGCCCGCTCGCCGAGCTTTGCGTTGCCCTCCGGCACATCGATGACCACGTAGAAGCTCTTGGACTGCGCGCGCGACGAGTTGAGTAGCGGAATAACGAGCGAAACACCGGTCTGTCGATCCCCCATGTGTGCCACCTGCGGCACGACTGGAGTGAAATCGGTCCCTGGCTTTGCGGTGCCGGATTCAGTCCACCAAGTAAAGCCGATTTCACCGCGCAAATTGCCTTTGCGCCGTACCATGACACGGGCACTGACTTCGCCTGCGGGAACCTCGACGGTGGGGACGGCCACCTCAATCAAGGCGGGTCTTCCCGATTGGGCAGGAGCCGGGGCGACACTCGCCGCAGGAGCGGCGGGTGCCGCGAGTGTCGCGGGTCGCGGCGCAACCGCGGATTCGCCCGCGGCCGCCGGTCGCGAGTCGGCAAGCGGCAGCGGCGTCTGATGCGCAGTTGCCGGTGGCAAAGGGCGATCGGCGCTGCCGGTGTGTGCAGCAGCGATGTTGTCGGCCGGCGCGGTGGCGATGACGCGCGGCGCTGTCTTATGGGCGGTGGCGAACCAATAGCTGCTGGCCAATGCCAGGGCAACCACCAAGCCGAGTGCGGCAGGCAGAACTCTCGCCTGCGGAATTGCGAAGCCGCGTTTCGCAGCCGGAGGCGGTCCGAGAAGATCGGTCAATATTGGCAGGGATTTCGCGGCGCCACGAAGGTCCAATCGCTCCATCCAATTCTGCACGTCGCCAGGACGCATCTCCCGATCCCAATGCAGGCCTTCCTGGAGAACCCGCCACTGCCGGTGAGTGAGCCTCTTGGGTTTACGCGCGCTCGAGCCCACCGCCCGCGCCTCGAGCGCGCTGCTTTCCGAAAACGGGTGCTCGCCGCAAAGTAGCCGGTAGGCGACGCAGGCCATGGCGAATACATCGTCGCGCACATCGGGCCGCCTGCCTTCAAGCACCTGGCAACTTGCATAGCCCGGAGTGGCGAAACGGGCGGGTTTTATTTCATCATCCGCCGTCGAGGACTCGACGAGCAGCCGATTCGAAGCGCCAAAATCGAGCACTCTCAAGTCGCCGCGCGCCGTGATGAAAATATTTTGCGGATTGATGTCGCCGTGCACCACGCCGCGCGAATGGGCGTGCGCGATCGCCGCGCCGACATCGCGAATAACTGCCAGTGATTGAGCGTGTTCCAGATGCTGCGGTCTTCTCGACAGCAGCACGCGACTGAGCAGCGCGCCATTGAGCAGTTCCATCGTAAAAAAGGCCAGCGGCCCGTCGCGGTCGAACTCATATACGCGCACGATGTTCGGATGCGACAGCAATTGCAAATTCTGAAATTCGCGGCGCAGTTCGGCGAACAGCTCCGCACGCTTGGTCACTGCCGTATGCAGCACCTTGATGGCCAAACGCTGGCCGGATGGAGCTGCCGCCAAGCGAAAATCATCGATCGCCTCGAAGACGGTGCCCATGCCACCCTCTCCCAAAATGCCTTCAATTCGATAGCGGTCACGCAACTTATCTCCCGGCTCGAGTCGCGGCGCCGCCGCGGGCGCCGCCGCGGGCGCCGCCGCGGGCGCCGGCACCTCCTTCGCTCTGGGACGCGCCTCGCCATGCGCTGCCGGCGCCGTGACGCGCGCCGCCAGATTGCTGCCTTGCCCCAGGGCGGACTCCGCGAGCGCGGTTTTGATCGCCTGGAACATCTCGGGTTTGATTTTTCCGCGGCGGTAGTATTGATCCAGTTGCGAGAGCACTTCCCAAGTGCCGTCCGGCGCGAGTTGAAATCGCCGCTGCATGGACTGCAGGAAAGTCATTTGGTCGCAGCCGCCGCTCGCCAGCAGGTCGAGCTCGACTCGAACAGCGTCCTCATCCGCAGTTTGGGGTGGCTTCAAGCCAACCGGCTGTGTCAATGCGGTCACTCCTGGTCCCAATACCTTTTGAGCTTGATGGCGCCTTGATCCAGCATATCGTCGGAAATGAGTTTGGGCTTCACCTCGCCCGCCAAGAGTCCGATATCGCGAACGGCCACGTCCGTATTGAAGCGCGCAACCGGCTGTGGCTGACGGCAGTATACAAAGGCGGACGCGCAGTAGTCGTCGCTTTGTTCGACCAGGCCAAATCCCAATATGCCGAATCCGAGGTCGGTCACCCATCCACGGCCGGCCGCTGGATGATCGCTCTTGAAGGCTTCAAATGCGGCTTCCTGTCCCTTTGGAAAAAACACGCTGCCGATCTGCTGAATCGTGACCCGCAGCTCGTCCGAGAACATGACAGGATCGGGAAGGTGCCAGCGATAGAAGCTCGCGAAATCGGGGCCGGCCCCGGAGTCGGCAGCGGCATTAGGCGATGGCGCAGGAATATAGATAGGAGATCCGGAGTAGATTCCATGGTGCCGGCCCAGACCGTAGGCGCTGCCGACATAGTCCTCGAGGCCGGTGCCGCAGTAGGTCGGAAATTCATGATCGCCGTCGCGGTAAATTTTCACCTCGCCCTCGCCGTACCAATGGCCCTTGTTGAGTACGCGGATACCCACGGAACAGCCGAGAAAACGCCCCGGCCCTTCAAGCCCTTCCGCAATGACAAAATCCCGGCCGATGGCGGTCGGATTCTGGCGCCTGAACGTCACGTGCAGATAGCTGGGGCTCTGCGCAATCGACGGCTCCAGTGTGTAGTCGATCTGGTAATAGAGAGTGACATGCCTTGATGACTCATTGGTAAATTCCACGCGAATTGCATGTCCAAACGGCATCGGGATGTGGCAGTTAAGACCCCGACCCTCGTTGGCGGAAATCAACGCCGAGTAGTACTCAGCGAGCCGGCCGTGAGGCAATCCAAAGAAATCCAGAACGGGCACCGAAATGCTGGGTTCGGACAGGCCGTCATAGAACACCTCGAGGCGCAGCGCCCGCATCACCTCCGGCGGCCAGGACCCGAGCGTCATCCAGCAGTGGCGCAACGTGCCGCGCCCGGCGATATCGGCAAGCACCACCATCTCGCCGGGATCGAGGATGTGAAACGGACGGCCCTTGCGGCCCCGACTCGACCTGCCGCCGCCGCCCCGCGCCCCCGTTGGATTCTCAAAACTCACCGAACGACAATCGAGGCGCTCGTCGATCAAGCTCGGATCGAGCACATCCGGCCTCAGCGGAGAGACCGGCCTGGGGCTTTTGGCCGTCGGCTCGCTTGACGCCGCGGCCGCCACTGCACACAGCGCCGCGCTGGCGCCTGCGGAATTCAGCAGAAACTCACGTCGCTTTACCATAAACGCCCCGCTTGCATGTGCACACGCAATAGTGGCATGTTCGCTCACGCACGAGGAAGCATAAGTGATCTCGCAGGACACCGAAACCGTCGCCTTCAGAATGTTGCTGCGTCCGGGCGCCGAACGCGAGTATCGGCGGCGTCACGACGAGATATGGCCTGATCTCGAAGCGGAATTGCTGGCCGCCGGAATTCTTGACTACAGAATTTTCGGCGACCCGAAAAACCACTGCTTGTTTGCCGTGATCACCCGCGTCCGTAGCCATCAAATGGATGAATTGCCGAACAAGCCCGTGGTGCGCCGCTGGTGGGCGATGATGGCCGACCTCATGGTCACCGAAGCGGATTTATCCCCGCAGGTGACCGATCTCGAGGAAATGTTCTGCCTGCGGCGCGGCGCGGCGCAAACGTAGGGGACATCAAACGGATGCTGCAGCCCGGCCTGATGATGGATCGACAACTGCTGATCTCGGATGTGATCGAGCATGGCGCCGGTCAATTCGGCGAGACACAGATCGTTGCGCGCGAGACGCACGGCGCGATGTTTCACTACAACTACGCGGCCTGCAGGACAAGAGCCAAGCGACTCGCGAACGCGCTGAGGTTTTTGGGCCTGACAGCGGGAAATGCGGTGGGCTCGGTGGCCTTGAACAATCACCGGCATCTCGAGGCCTATTACGCCGTCTCCGGCAGCGGCATGGTGCTGCACACGTGCAATCCGCGGCTGCACGTGCAACAGCTGATTTACATCATCAATCACGCTGAAGATCGCGCGCTGCTGTTCGATGCTACCTATGCCGCGCTCATGGAAACCATTGCCCCCCATTGTCCGCAGGTGAAGTCTTGGATCTGCCTGAGCGATGCAATCAATATGCCCGGCATGCCGGGAATGGCCAACGTTTTGTGCTACGAGGAATTGATTGCCGCGCACGGCGATGAGTTCAACTGGCCGCAATTCGATGAACGCTCGGCAGCGGCGCTTTGCTACACCTCCGGTACGACCGGGAATCCGAAGGGTGCGCTGTACTCGCATCGGTCCATCGTGCTCAATGCCCTGTCGGCGTGCCTGCCGGGACTGGTGTCGCTGTCGCCCAGGGACACCGTCCTCCCGGCGGTACCCATGTTCCACGTCAATGGCTGGTGCATTCCGTATGCGGCGCCGATCGGGGGCGCGACCTTGGTATTACCGGGGCAGCGGCTGGATGCCCCGAGTCTTTATGAATTGCTGGAAAGCCAGAAGGTCACTGTCACCGCGGGAGTGCCGACGATCTGGATCGCACTGGTGCGGCACATGGAGCAACACGGTCTGCGCTTAACGACCCTGAAGCGTATCCTGGTTGGCGGTTCGGCCATGCCGCCATCCCTCATCGCCAAATTTGACAACGAATTCGGCATCGAAGTGCGGCAGGCCTGGGGCATGACCGAGACTGTCGCCATCGCCACCATGACTGCGGTGGATTCTCGGCTGGCTGTCTTGCCCGCCGCTGCCCGTCATGCGGTGATGGCCAAACAAGGCAAGTCGGTGTTTGGCGTTGAGCTCAAAGTAGTGGATGAGTCCGGCCGCACTTTGCCCCGCGATGGACAGTCGCAAGGCGAACTGATGGCGCGCGGCCTGTGGACCATCCGTAGTTATTACAAGGCAGAGGATTCCGCGCAGGTCGATGGATGGCTTCCCACCGGCGACATCGCCACAATCGATGCGCAGGGCATCATGCAGATTCGGGATCGTGCCAAGGATTTGATCAAAACCGGCGGCGAGTGGATCAGCTCGATCGATCTGGAAAACGCCGCCATGAGCCACCCCGCGGTCGCCATGGCTGCAGTCATCGGCGTGAAGCATCCGCGCTGGGAAGAAAGGCCGCTGCTGTTCATCGTGCGGAAGGTCGATCAGACCCTCGAGCGCGAAGAGATTCTGGCATTCCTCGCAGAGCGGGTGGCCAAATGGTGGCTGCCGGACGGGGTGATTTTCCTGGAGTCGCTGCCGGTCGGAGGAACCGGCAAGGTGCAAAAGGCGAGTCTCCGCGAACAGTACGGGAGCGCGTTCGAAGCGGCCAGCGACGCTTGAGAGCCCCAGGCCCGTCCCTCCCCATCTCAGGGAGGGACGGCCTAAATCTCATCTCAACACTTGGGACAAATTGAACACATCGATGGTGCCCAGTCCGGCTGCGGGACTATAGCCGTTGCGGCCGTAATAGAACCAGTTGTCGCCGGCGGCAATCGTGTGAAGCACTGCCCCGGGCCCATGAGTGAAGCCGAAGCTCGCCAGGAGATACAGCGGCACATTGAGCAGGCCGAACCGATGCCCAGCGTTTTGACCCAGCAGTGCGGTCACGCCGTTCAACTGCGGCCCCACGAAGCTTGTGCCGCCCCAACCCGGGTCGAAAGCGAATCCAGCGGAAATTCCGTCGTTGGTCATGCCGCCGTCAGAGGTATAGGCGACGACGTAACCCGAATAGGGATCCGCATTGAACGACACGTCCGGAACATTGCGGCCCGGAAAGAACGCCGGCAAGGTGGCCTCGGTTACCACCGGGACCGAGAACGGATTTGCGTACGTCTGATCCGGCTGGCTGAGCTGAGTGCCGAAAATCCCCAGCTGATAGAAGGGTTTCGTGAAGAAAACGCTGACGCCGCCGCCGCCGCCGCCGGGAAAGAAACCGCAGTCGACCACGCTCACGCCGGCTGCAGCGCACACAGGATTGAAATAGTCCCAGCCCCAGACCCGTTCCGTGGGAACGGTGACGGAGATGGCCGGCGACGTGAACGTCACAATGATGGGCAGCGTCGTTCCTCCCGCGGCGGTGATGGCCGTATCGCTCGCGGGGGAATCCACGCTCAGCGGGTTGTACTGAGTGAAGCCATCGGCATCATAGGCGCCGCTGTCGCCCGCGGCCCCGAAAGCGCTCTGTCCCTGCAATGCGCCTAACACCAGCACTTCATGCGTCGCCTGCAATGTGCTGACCGTTTCGCCCGTGAACTCATCGGTGACCGGCGAGGTGTCCAGATTGTTGAACAGCTCCCAGATGCCCCAGCTCGTAGAAAACGAGTCCGCCTTGTTATCGCTGACCGCTTGCGCGAACGCATCGAGGAAGCCTTGATTGGTGTTCGGTGCGAGGTAGACGACGATGTCGGCGCCTGGCGCGATGCCGCCAGACTGTTCGACATCCAACGTCGACTCAAACGAACCGGAATTGTCGCTGGGCGCGCCTGGTCCGCCATCGATATTGATCAGCTTGAGGCGATGTGGATTGACCTTTAGTTTCAGGGAGCTCCAATAGGCAAACACGTCGCTCGGCGTGATGTTGGCCAGCGTCACGATGCCAAGCGTGCGGCCCTTGCCGGTCACGCCCTTGGCGTACAGCGGGTTCGCATCGTACTGGGCGGCGAAATCCTGGACCGTGAAGAACCCCGGCTGATTGCCGGTGCTCGCAGGAGAGCTACTCTGCGCGACCGACGCGCCGGCCAGTTTGGCAGGGGCACGGACCACATGCGGCCGGTACACGGCATTGGTGTTCAGACCGATCACGCCCGTAACCACCGATGCGATCGCAGCCGGCACTACCGGCGCACTAACGGCGGCGCGGAAGGTGGAGGCGGGCGCCTTGGAGGTCGCGGCGGCGGCAAATTGATGCAGCCGGGTTTGGAAAACCTGTTCGAAAGTTGCGGGCCTGCCTGTTACGTTCAGCGTCGTCGCAGTTGCTCTTTGCACTGTCAAGCCTGCGGTACTCAAGGTCGCAATCACTCTTTGAACGTCGGCCTCGTTTGGACCAAATTGCGTCCGTGCCTGCTCCGGCGTGAGAAATTTCAGGTACATCGGGTCGCCGGGCGTCGCGAGCCTCTGCATCATGGCTTCTGCGCCGGCAAGATCGCTGAGCTTCAAGGCGACGGTTATCGAGATCGTGCTGTCCTTGACGGCGCCCAAATCCATTGCCGGCGACGCGGCGAGCGCAGCCGCTGCGCCAATCATTCCGAACACGGCCGCTGCGATGCGTGTTTTGTAAAGTGATACCCTCATCTCGAGACTCCTTCATGGGTTCCAATTGGTTTTTTCGATTGTTCGAGGCGAGCGCGACTTTAATCTTTTTTCGGGCCGCGAGGATGGCTGTCCAGTGAAGATTGTTATTATGTACAAACGCCAAAACTCGTGATGCGGGGCATGCGTTGAACCAGCCAGAGGACATGCCACTTAAGTTCTTTGCCGGCCTTCGGCCGATTCACCGCAGCGGGCTGGCGCGGGATATCCTGGCCGGCGTCAATCTTGCCTCGGTCAACATTCCCCAGGTGCTGGGCTATACCCGCATCGCTGCAACGCCCGTGGTCACCGGTCTTTACACGCTGTTGCTGCCGCTCATCGCATTTGCGGTATTCGGATCGTCCCGTCATCTGGTGGTGGCCGCCGACTCGGCAACCGCCGCCATTTTCTCCAGCTCACTGTCCCGGATGGCAGTTCCTGCCAGCGAGCAATACCTGGCGCTGGTCGGCATGGTGGCGCTGCTGACCGCGGGCGCGCTGCTGGCCGCGCGGATTTTCAAACTCGGATTTCTTGCGGATTTTCTCTCGCGTACGGTGCTGGTGGGTTTTCTCGCCGGTGTCGGAGTTCAAGTCGGCATCGCGATGCTGCGCGACATGACGGGCGTCGCGGTCGATTCACGCTACACGCTGGTTCAGGCGTGGGGGGTTCTACGGGGCCTGTCGCAACCCAATCTTCCGACCATCGCGCTGTCCGCCACCGTTGCAGCCGGCATATTACTCGGGAATCGCTTCGCCCCCCGACTACCCATCTCGCTGCTGGTCGTGATTGGCGTGATCGCGGCAAGCGCGGCGTTTCATTTTGCCGCGCGCGGCATCGCCGTCATCGGTATGGTGCCTGGCGGCTTGCCTCCCTTTGGGCTGCCCAAGGTCAGCTGGAGCGAAATTCTGGCGCTGCTGCCCGTGGCCGCATCATGCTTCGTGATCATCATCGCGCAAAGCGCCGCAACCTCGAACGGCTTCGCGGCGCGCTTCCGGGAGAGCGTCGATGAAGATGCGGACATTTTAGGATTGTCGGCGGCGAACATCGGCGCTGCGATCAGCGGCACATTCGTGGTCAATGGCAGCCCAACGCAGACTGCGATGGCGGTCCGCCTGGGTGCGCGCAGCCAGATTGCGCAACTCGCATTGGCCGCGGCGGCGCTATTGGTGCTGCTGCTGCTGACCGGCCCGCTGCAATACCTGCCGCGATGCGCGTTGGCGGCCATCGTATTCACCATCGCGGTGGGGATGATCGACGTGGCATGCCTGCGCGACATCCGCCGCCAAAGTCCCGGTGAATTCTACCTCGCCGCGTTCACCGCGCTGACCGTCGTCGCGGTGGGCGTGGAACAAGGCATTCTGCTGGCGATCGCGCTGTCGCTCTTCAGGCACGTTCGCCATAGCTATCGGCCGCACACGACCATGCTCGTGCCGGACCCGGGCGGGCGCTGGATCCCGGTGCCGGCGGCGCCCGGCAAGGAGACCGCGCCGGGACTCATTATTTATCGCTTCGGCGCGGATCTTTTCTACGCGAACCGGGAGCAATTTTGCAAAGAGGTGCACGCCCTGGTGGAGCGTGCACCGACGCCAGTGCGCTGGTTGATAATCGATGCCGGCGCGATCACGGATATAGATTATTCCGCTTCTCAATCCATATGCGGTTTGTTGGGCGAGCTCGAGCAAAAAAACGTCAATGTCGTCTTTGGGCGCGTCAGTCCTTACCTGCGCTCCGATATGGACCGGCATGGCATCAGCGCCGTCGTCGGCGCGACCCGGATTTTCGCTACCTTGCACGAAGCCATCGCGTCGTCGCGCGGTTCAGGTAGTTGAATGTTGCCCGTCCAACGCATTGGCTTGCGTGTCTTGATTTTGTGCATCGGCCTGCCCGCCTTGGCCGCAGGATTTGGGGCGGCGGATGATTCCTTGCGCGTGAATCAGATACAGGTCATCGGCACGCACAACAGCTATCACGCGGGCTTGAGCCTTAGCGAGGCCGAGCTCATGAAGCAGAAGAATCCGAAGCTCTACCAAGCGCTCGACTACCGGCACCGCCGCCTGGATTTGCAGTTGAGTTCGGGCGTGCGGCAGATCGAGCTGGACATCTTTGCCGATTCCGCGGGCGGCCGCTACGCGCACCCTTCGGGACCCGATGCCGTCGCTGCGGCAGGCCTTGCGAAGGATCCCGACTTTGATCCCCAAGGACTGATGAGCAGGCCGGGCTTCAAGGTAATGCACGTCCAGGACATCGACTACCGCAGTACCTGCCAGCCGCTGATTGCCTGCCTCAAAATAGTTCGCAAATGGTCGCGGGCCCATCCTCACCATCTACCGATTTACATTCTTCTCGAGACCAAGCAGACCGATCTTCCGCCGCAATATCACGCGCAGAGCACCGAGAAATTCACCAGTTCCACCTTCGATGCCCTGGACGCCGAGATTCGTGCGGTTTTTCCGCCGCGCGAGATGCTTACGCCCGACCAGGTACGCGGCAAATTTGCGACTCTGGAACAAGCCGTGCTGAGCAACAATTGGCCGACATTGGCGAGCGCGCGCGGTACAGTCGTGTTCCTGATGGACCAGCGCGACGTCGGGCCGCCGTACCTTGCTGGGCATCCCTCGCTTGCCGGCCGGATCATCTTTACCAACGCCGAGCCCGGCCAGCCCGACTGCGCGTTTACCGAAGAAAACGACGGAACCGCGGACGCCATCGCGGCGCTGGTGCGCAAAGGCTACCTGGTGCGCACGCGAACCGACGCGGACACGAAGCAAGGGCGAAGCAACGATACGGCGCGCCGCGACCAGGCTCTCGCCAGCGGCGCGCAAATTCTCAGCACCGATTACCCGGCATCGGAGCCTGCGCAATGGTCGGGCTATTCCGTGAGCCTGCCCCACGGTGCGGTCGCGCGCTGCAATCCCGTCAATGCGCCGGCAGCTTGCTCCAAGTCATCACTTGGCACGGGTCATGGCCGCCACTAGCGATGCGCCTGAGGCCCTGGTTGTCGAGTCCCGCGGCGAACTGCTGGTTGCAAAGTTCACTGCGATGGCGAGTCCGTGTGAAGTGCTATGGTCCTCGACCGAGCACGGTTCGGCGCTGGCGCTGGGCACAATTGCGGCGACGGAAGTGTTGCGAATCGAGAAGAAATTCAGCCGTTACCGTGACGACAGCATCACCGCCTGGATTCATGGACATCGCGGCACAACGATCGAGGTGGATGAGGAAACGGCATCGCTGATCGATTTTGCCAGGCAATGCTACGATCTGAGTGAAGGTCTGTTCGATATCACATCAGGTGTGCTGCGCCGCGCCTGGAAGTTTGACGGTTCGGATCGTGTTCCTGAACCCGCGCTGGTGGAAAGTTTGCTGCCACTGGTGGGTTTCGACAAAGTCTTCTGGCAATCGCCGCATCTTCGGTTGCCGGCCGGTATGGAATTGGACTTCGGCGGGATCGGCAAGGAGTATGCGGTAGACCGGGTCTGCGATTTGCTGGCGGCCCGCGACTCAGCACCCTTCCTCATCAATTTTGGTGGCGATTTGCGCGCGAATCGCCGGCCGCCGCGTGGTCCGTGGCAAGTCGGAATCGAGCGGCCGGATGCGGTGCGGGAGGCGACGTTGCTGCTGGACCTGGAGCACGGTGCGCTCGCGACCAGCGGCGATTCACGGCGCTATCTCCTCAGAGACGGCATTCGCTATGGCCACATTTTGGATCCCCGGACAGGATGGCCGGTGCCGGGATCGCCGCGCTCGGTGACGGTTGCAGCCAGCAGCTGTACGGAAGCGGGCGTGCTTGCGACATTGGCGTTGTTGCACGGCGCGCGGGCGGAACAGTACTTGCAGGATGAGGGCGTTCGATGCTGGATCCTGCGATGACCGCCCTAATTCAGATCGCGTGACAGTATGAGTTTGAGCACCAAGTGATCGGTCGCATTGGTCAAGCCGACGCCGACTCCCCCCTCGATCGTCCAGGGTTTGCCGTGGTAGTCAAAAACGCCAAACAATTGATGTTGCTGCTGCGACGGCGAATAGAATCCGCGGATCGGGCCAAAATCATCGTATTCCTCCGCAGCCAGCGCCCATGTCTTATTGAGGTTATAAGCGAGGCGTGTCGCCGGCGCGAAATCGAGGCGTGAAAATCCCTTGTAGGAATTGTCGAGAATCGGATTGACGATGAGGTCGTAAGAGCCGAGGTGCCATCCGATGATGGGGCGGATTTCCCCGGTATTGCGGTTTTGATCCCAGTGCGCGCTGTTCCAACTGAATTCAAAATTCACGCCGTAGAAGAAGGGTTGGTTGGCGGCGTCGGGTTTCACGAACAGTGTCCGTAATTTGAAGCCGTTGTAAGTCCAGGCGCCGGTCCCGCTGATGCTGTACAGCGGCATATAAAGACCGGCTTCAAACCAATCCGTGACCCCATAGGCCCACTCCGTAACACCGTTGAGCGTGTGGTTGGGAGCGATGCCTCCCGGGAACGACGGACTGGTGCGTCCATCAGGCGTGTAGTTGTTGTGCCAGGTAAG
>DATMKO010000258.1:0-4922 GCA_035571175.1 Steroidobacteraceae bacterium
GTTGATACCTTGGGCGTTGGGCGATTCAAAAATCATGCTTATCGGAAGTACACCGCCGTCGGTAAACGTTGTGCTATGGAGTTCCATTTTCTTCTGATCCCACTGCTCCGCATCGTCTGCGAGCGCGGTTACGTTGAGTCCGATGGCCCATATACCCAGCGCGAGGCCCGCGAGGGTAAGCAAACGCAAGCCGTAAGTCCGTGTCGTCGTCATGGCGACCTCCCCGTGTTGTTGGTCAATTGCCAGTGTCGATGTGAGGAATCCCGCTCTGTCTTCGCATTTCCGCAGGGATCAAAAATGCTACGCCTTGACGGGACAGTCCGTCAAACGAGAACCACGTATTGCCGCAGGGGCGCATGTCGCTAGACGATTAAACAATGGATGTGTGTCCAAGGTGCGCTACCCAAGCGCACTTACGACCATTCACAGCGCAAAGCTGACCGTCCGACATAAATCCGTCGGCACCCGCTGGGGTGGATGTGTAATCCGCCAACACGATCTCACTCTTAGGGATCGAAAGGAGAGAACCATGCGCATTTCAGTCCCGTTACTTGCAGCAGCGGTGATCCTGGCCGCGCTTAGCTTTGGCGCGCACGCCGACACCTCAACAGATGGACGCCCCACGAGGATTACAGGTCGCAGCGCTGTTTATTACGGTGATCTAAATCTTTACGCTGAAAAAGATGCCAAGATCATGCTTCAGCGAATCGAACGAGCGGCTAAGAAGGCATGCGGTGGTCACGCTACGGTCAGTTCCTATACCGGATCATTGGACTACTACACCTTTGAGGAATGTCGCGGCGAAGCCATTCAGCGAGCAGTGAAACAGCTCGGCGCTCCTGTGGTGACTCGCATCTATTCCGAGGCAAGGCCGCGAGAGTCCTAGCATGGCTACGCGGCGACGGCCAACTCTGCGGTAGTCGTTGGAATTGGACCGTTCGCGGCTGCGTTTGGACCGTTCGCCACGATTCGGCCGTCTCGTGCCGAACGCCGTATAATTTGTTGCCCACATGAACGACGCCGAACGACCGATCGCGCCCCTCAAATCGCAGCTCGCTTATTGGGTATTTCAGCTGACCGGTTGGGGGGCATACAGCCTGTCGCGCTTCCTTGGCGGCGTCTTTCTAATGAATCTTCCCTGGGTTCGCTTTGGGCTGCAGTTACTGTTGGTCGACGCCTTAGGACTTGGGCTTTCCCATTTGCTGCGGGCTTACGTGTGGCGCTATCAATGGCGCGCACTGCCTATTCGCAAGCGGATTTTGCGAAGCGTAGTCGCCGCAACCGCATGCGGCATTCCCCTCGGCATCCTGACGCAATTCACCGATGTCGCGTTTTTGCAGGATCCGACTGAGCTGCTCGAGGGAGCGGCTTTGCGATTCCAGTTGGCCGCCTCGATTGCCTTGCAGATCGCCAATTGGTCCGTTGTGTTCCTGATCTGGCTCACGCTTTACTTTACCGCGCTCGCCGTGCGGGAACACCGCTCGGCGCAACTCCGGCAATCGGAGCTCGCGCGGGCTCTGCACTTGGCTGAACTGCGGCTGCTGAAATCTCAGCTCAATCCGCACTTTCTGTTCAATGCACTCAACACCGTGCGCTCACTCATCGCTGATAATCCGGCGCGCGCGCAAAACGCCGTGACGCATCTGGCAAACACGTTGCGTTATACCTTAAGCTCGCGACAAGATGAGTTGGTCACGCTGTCGCAGGAAATGGACATCGTGGCCGATTACCTGGAGCTCGAGTCCATGCGGTGCGAGGATAGGCTGCGGATTGAGAAACAGGTTCCTGCGGATGCGTCGGCAGTGCGTATTCCGGTGATGCTGCTGCAGACTCTGGTTGAGAATGCGATCAAGCATGGCATCGCCGAATTGCCTGCGGGCGGAGTGTTGCGCATCTCCGCCGCCGTAAAGGATGACATGCTGAATTTGGAAGTTGAGAATCCGCGGCCGGCTGCTTCGACCCACGCGGCGCACGAAAGTGTCGGCCTACGCAATGCGCGTGACCGATTGAGGCTTCTGTTCGGTGCGCGTGCCAGCCTGGATCTGGATCTGTCGCGGCCGGCGGTCGCCACGGCGCGATTGCGTATTCCGCTGCAACTATGAAGGCGATGATCATTGATGACGAGCCGCCCGCGCGCCGTGAATTGCGGCGACTGCTGGACGAATTCGCCTGGGTGGAGATAGTGGGCGAGGCCGGCAACGTCGATCAGGCCGATGAAATGATCGCATCGCTCACACCGGAGCTGCTGTTTCTCGATATTCAGATGCCGGGAGGCACCGGCTTCGATCTTTTGACCCGTTTGGAGGATGTGCCGCAGGTCATTTTCACCACCGCCTACGATCAACATGCGGTACGGGCATTCGAGGTCGATGCCCTCGATTATCTGCTCAAACCCATCGATCCAGCGCGGCTGACCGAGGCGTTGGGTCGGGCCAGAAGCGTGAACGCCGCGCGCACGCCGCAGCCGGGTGCGGTACTGGAACAGATTTTTGTCCGTGACGGCGATCGGTGTTGGTTTGTGCCCCTGCGTGAGGTGCGGCTGCTGACCTCCGAGGGCAATTACATTCGCTTGTCGTGGGGCAAGGAAAAGCCCTTGCTGGGACGGGCCTTGGCGGCGCTTGAGCAGCGTCTCGATCCGAATCGCTTCTTTCGGGTCAATAGGCGGCAGATCATCAATCTGGATTTCATCGAGAGTGTCGATCTCGGCGTCAATGGGCGGTTGCATGCGCAGCTGCGCGATGGTGCGGAGGTGGAGATCTCCCGACGGCAGGCGCGGTTGTTCAAGACCAAGATGAGCATCTAGACCTTTCCCAAGAAGTTGGATGGTTAATCCAGCGCCGCCAGGATGTCGCGGCCATAGCGGGCGATGTCGAAAATGCCGCCGTTGGCCGGATCGAAGCCGCGGCGCACGATCACCACGTTTTTCGAGGGCACAATGAATACGTACTGCCCGCGGTTGCCGTTCATCAGGTAGGTCCCTTCGGGCAATCCTTGCTCGGGCCCGTAGAGCCAAAAGAAGGCACCGTAGCCCGCACCCTTTGGCGGCTGCGCGGCGCCGGGCGTGGCGACAAACCTCGACCAGCCCTCCGGCAGCAGACGTTCGCCGTTCCACACGCCGTTGTTGAGGTAGAGCAGAGCCAGCCGCGCGAGATCGCGCGCCGTGGTCCAGACCTGGCTGGAAAGAACGTAGTTTCCCTGCCAGTCGGTCTCCGGCGTCGTATGAAACATGCCGACCCGCCAGAAGAGTTCAGTAAAGGGGAAGTCGATCGCCGCCTGGCCGTCGCCGAGCGTTGCGCGCACGCTGCGCGCAACGAGCAGAGAATCATTGTTGGCGTAGCGGAAGCGAGATCCGGGCGCCGCCTCCAGCGGCATGGCGGCGGCCCACTGGGTGACCAAACCCCCGCCGAGGTAGACCTCGTCCGTGCGGTTGCCCGGCCCGTCCGTCCACAGCCCGCTGTTCATATGCATAAGGGTTGTAAGCGTGATCGCGGCCCTCGGGTCGCCGGAATGTTTCCATTCGGGGATGTTGGCGGGCGCGTCGACCTTCAACAACCCCAACTGAACCGCACGTCCAACTACGGTCGCGGTGATACTCTTGGCTGCCGACCAGGTCCGCTGCGGCGTATGCAGGTCATAGCCCTCGCGATAGCGCTCAGCGAGAATTTTTCCGTCCTTTATGACGATGATCGCGGTGGTTTTTGTCCCCGCGCCATAGGTCTGACCATCGAACAGTTTGGCAATGATTGGAGAAAGCGCGGCGGACGGCTTGGTGGTGGCGTTCGCGCCGACGTCACCGTCCGGCCACGCTCGCATGTCCAAATTGCCGGAGGGGCGCACCGCTTTAAGCTGCGGAAGGGTCGCAGCCATTTCCGGCCCCGCGCCAATAGGCAGTTGCGTGCAACCGAGACCCGGCCTCCAAACGGAAATGCGCGGTGGCAGTTTCTCGTCGAAAGACACGCTGACCATGCGCTTGGGGCGGTCAACCTGGGGTGCC
This sequence comes from Steroidobacteraceae bacterium, assembly GCA_035571175.1. Lineage (GTDB taxonomy): Bacteria > Pseudomonadota > Gammaproteobacteria > Steroidobacterales > Steroidobacteraceae > Bog-1198. The sequence continues at coordinate 3,995 of DATMKO010000258.1, forward strand.
GGCAAGCTGCGGACCAGCGCCTGGTACTGCTCGTAAATTCCTTCCAGATCATCGGCGGCGATCTGCTGAGGCGTCTGCCCCGCGTTGAACACACCGCTGCATACGAACGCCGCTTTATACCCCGCCGCCAAAGCGCGGGCGTGCGGGTCCTCCTGGGTATGGCCCACCACTGGCACGGCAATGAAGAGGGCCGCCACGATCAATCTACGCAAGGATTCCCCCTTTCCTCTCTCAGGTAACTGGCAGCTGGATTGTATTCGGAGAGGCGAGCGGGATGGAAATAAGATTCAGCTGTTCGGTAGGTGCGGACCGCAAGTTCGTGTTTTTTGAGCGGTTGACGAATGACACCGGGCGACCGGCCGAGAGCTTTTTTTCGGCTCCCGGCCGATCCATCCAGATCGTGGCTTTAGTTTTTGGCGGTTCTCACATCGCCTATACCGAATTGTTGGGCTGCATCGACACCATTTTTCTCAATGAATACCTGCGCAAGGTTTGGGATTTTTGCGCCGCGTACTGCATGGCCAATAGCGTCCTTAACACAGGGTCCAGGCGCAAACATCATTTCGGGTGTGTCCGACTTTGACTCGCCGCAAGCATAGTATGCGGCTGTCTCAATGCGTGCGTAGAGGCGATGCGCCCCTTCGGTGGTATTCGGATTTAAGTCAGAGAATTTCACCTGTATGGACACGGGTGCAAATGGCGAATCGGCATGAACGCAGATCGGTGCGGACACAATCACCGCTGCGCCGAGCGTGAGAAGTATGCGCGCGCTCGATCTCAATGAATTCTTGTCAAACATAAGCTGGCTCTCCCGGGGGTTGCTGTCGCAAATGAAGATATCGATATATCTATCGATCGATCCCTGGAGTTCTTAAAGGCGGATTGCGGCTTATGTGATCGCTTGCACACAGTATCGAGCAGAGTGGTT
>DATMKO010000259.1:0-2541 GCA_035571175.1 Steroidobacteraceae bacterium
TGGCCTTTGGCGCCGGACTGCCGGTGGTGCCGGTCACAACGCTGGAAGCGATGGCGCTCCAGGTCCTGGAGCGCCACTCGGGGCGCGCCATCGCCTGTCTCGATGCGCGCATGGGCGAGGTGTACTGGGGCTGCTATGCGGCCGATGCGGCGCGCGGGCTGATCGCCGCCGGTGCTCCCCGCGTGGGGCCTCCTGACAGCGTGGTCTTGCCGGGGCCCGGTTGCTGGCCCGGCGGCGTGCCAGGCGGCGAGGCCGCGGGCGCCGGCGTGCGCGGCATCGGCCGCGGCTTTTCCGCTTATCCTGATCTTGCCGAGCGCTTGGGTGTGCAGCTGGACGAGCAGCGCAGCCGCGCGCTGCCGAACGCGCGTGAAATCGCGTTACTCGGCGCCCGGCGCTTGATCACAGGCGGCGGACTCGACCCCGCCGAACTGCAGCCGCTGTACTTGAGGGATAAAGTGGCGTTGACCGAGGCGGAACGCGCGGCCAAGTAGTGCGCGTCACGGAACTGTCACAATCGAAGTCTGTAATAGTCGGCTTTGGAATCAAGGGACTATCGTATGTCAACCAGGCGCATCCTCGTGGTGGAAGACGAAAAGCCAATACGCGACATGATCGCCTTTGGATTGCGGCGCGCCGGCTACGAGGTTCGTGAGGCCGAGGACTGTCGCGAAGCACGCGCTCGCATCGTCGACGTCCGGCCCGACTTGATGCTCATCGACTGGATGCTGCCCGACATGAGCGGGCTCGAGCTCACCCGTTCATTGAAGCGCGCCAAGGACACCGAGGAAATTCCGGTGATCATGCTCACGGCGCGGGCCGAGGAACAGGACAAGGTGAACGGCCTCGAAGGCGGCGCCGACGACTACATCACCAAGCCTTTTTCGCCGCGCGAATTGCTGGCCCGGATCCAGGCGGTTTTGCGCCGCGCCGCTCCTGCCGGCGCCGACGATGTGGTGGAAGTGGACGGCCTGAAGCTCGACGATTCCAGCCACGGGGTGAGTGCCGGCGAGCGGGAAATTGCCTTGGGACCCACCGAATATCGCTTGCTGCATTTCTTCATGACCCACCCCGAGCGGGTGTTTACCCGCGGTCAGTTGCTGGACCGCGTCTGGGGGGGTAATACTTACGTCGAAGAGCGCACCGTGGATGTGCACATCCGCAGATTGCGTAAGGCGCTCGAGCCATTCTCATTGGACAGGTTGGTGCAAACAGTGCGTGGCGCCGGGTACCGGTTCTCGACGCGAGACGCCTAAAGCGTAATCTACTAGCCCATGGCAGCGATGTGGACCTTCGCGCTCGCGCGGCTCGCGGGCATTTTGGTGTTGGGCCTGTGTGTGGGCCTGCTCATAGGTCCCATTTGGGTGTGGATCTTGGGGTCAGCTTGCCTGTATTTGGCATGGCAGCTGCTGAATCTGTACCGGCTGGACCGCTGGCTGCGCCTGCGCTCACAGATCGACCCGCCGGACCTCGGCGGAATTTGGGGCGATATCATCGCCCAGGTGGTGCGCCTGCATCGGCGCAAGCAATACCACAAGCAACGCCTCGTGCAGCTGTACCGCGAACTGCGCCGTTCCACGGCGGCGCTTCCGGACGGCGTGATCATATTGAGTCCGCAACACGAGATCGTCTGGTTCAACCGCCAGGCGGCCCGATTGCTGGGCTTGCGCCGGCCGGTGGATGTGGGCCTGCGAATCGACAATCTGATCCGCGCCCCGGAGTTTGCGCATTACCTGCACGGCGATGACTTTGCGCTACCGCTCATCATCCGCCCGCCGGTACAGATCGATATGTTCCTGGCGCTGCAAGTGGTGCCGTACGGCGGCGGCCAGTCGCTGCTGCTGGTGCGCGACGTGACGCGCCAGATGCGTCTGGAAGCCATGCGCAAGGACTTCGTCGCCAATGCCTCGCACGAGCTGCGTACGCCGTTGACGGTGATATCCGGATATCTCGATACGCTGGCGGATGATCCTGGGGTCGATCCGGCCTGGGAAGGTCCGATACGGGACATGCGCGCGCAGGCGCAGCGCATGAATGCCATCATCGCCGACTTGTTGGAATTGTCGCGTCTGGAGTCCACGGAGGGCGAAGCGCCGCGCGACCCGATCGACGTGCCGCGCATGCTGGAACGACTGCATCGGGATGCGCTGATCAGCCCCGATCGGCCGCGCCATGTGCTGCTGGAGCTGGAGTCCGGCGATGGCTTGCTGGGCTCGGCGCACGAGATCGAGTCCGCGTTTACCAATTTGCTGGTGAACGCTCTGAAATACACGATGGCGGACGGCACCGTGAAAATGCTGTGGTCGGTGGACGAAGCGGGAGCCCACTTTTCGGTCATCGACAGCGGTATCGGCATTCCGGCGGAGCACATTCCGCGGCTTACCGAGCGCTTCTATCGCGTGGATGCGGGACGATCGCGCGGACAAGGCGGCTCCGGGTTGGGGCTCGCGATCGTCAAGCACGCGCTTCAACGCCACGGCGGCTGGCTCGACGTGCAAAGTGCCGAAGGCAAGGGCAGTACTTTCACCTGTCATTTCCCGCAGC
>DATMKO010000260.1:0-2744 GCA_035571175.1 Steroidobacteraceae bacterium
CTCCCGCCGCGGACGAGGTCTTGGTCCGGGTCCATGCAGCAACGGTCACGCGGACCGATTGCGGCCTGCTTCGAGCGCACCCCTTCTTCATGCGTTTCTTCACCGGGCCGCTCCGGCCGAGCCGTACCATCTTGGGTTTGGATTTCGCCGGCGAAGTGGAAGCGGTGGGCGCCAAGACTCTGGCGTTCAAGCCAGGCGACCGCGTTTTTGGCATGTGCCCGTCCAACAGAAATGGCGCTCATGCGGAATATGCTGCAGTTCCCGAAAGGGCGGTGGCGACAATGCCGGCGGGCGCCAGATTTGACGAGGCGGTCGTGTGCGAGGGCGCCTTCTATGCGAAGGCGGCATTGCAAAGCATCGATCTTAAGCCCGGCCAGAAAATTCTGATCTACGGCGCCTCAGGCGCCATCGGCACGGCGCTGGTGCAGCTCGCGAAAGCTGCTGAAGCTATAGTGACGGCGGTGGTTGCGACCCCGCATCTTGAGCTCGTCAAAACCCTCGGCGCGGATCGCGCCGTCGACTACACCCGCGAGGATTTTACGCATATCGGCGAGCGCTTCGATTGCGTGGTGGATGCGGTCGGAAAGACGTCATTTTTCCGATGCCGCCGGCTGCTGAAGCCCGACGGGATGTTTGCCGCGACGGATCTCGGAGCGTATTGGCAAAACGTGGTGCTGGCATTGTGGTCGTTGATTGCGCGGCGAAAACGCGTGGTCATTGTTGCGCCGGGGCGCATCGAGGGGTTTGTCGGCTTCTTGAAGGGCCGCATGGAAGCGGGACAATTTAGAGCGATCATCGATCGAAAATACCCGCTCGCCGCAATCGCGGACGCGTATCGCTATGTTGAGACCGGGCAAAAGGTCGGCATCGTCGTGATCACTGTCGCGGCGGACTAGCGCTTACATTTTGTGAGTGGAAAGCAGCAGGCTGGTTTCTGTGTTGGATATGCCGTTGATCAGCCGTATGCGCCCCAAGACGCGATCCACCGCTTCCAAGCTCTCGGTTTGCAGCTCGGCGACGATGTCCCAGCGTCCATTGGTGGTGTGCAGCGCGCGCACTGCGGGATCTCCGCGCAGCGCCTTGAGCACTTCGTCGGTGCGATTGCCATCAACCGACACCGTCATCAGTGCGCGAATTCGATGGTCCTCCGCCTGAGGGCGCAGCCGGACGGTGTAGCCGACAATGGTGCCGTCGGCCTCCATTCGCTTGAGTCGATTCTGGACAGTACCGCGCGCCACGCGCAGCTTCTTGGCCAGTGTTGCCACGGAAATGCGCGCATTTTCGCGCAGCATTGAAAGCAGTTGGTGGTCGGTTGCGTCCATGATTCCCTCCTGGCGAAAAAGCGGATTTTCGCACAAAACGTCAATTTAGCCTGACGTTCTGTTCAATTATTTGGACTTTGTGCTCAATCTTTTGGCTGTTCGTTAGCCTCTCGGCCGTTGGAAAATGCGCCCGGGCTCAAGGCCGCGAGTCATTTTTCAAGCAAAGCGAGAAAGCCATGGTGGATTACATCGGATGTGCTCGAGTACAGGAATTGGTGTCATCCAGGGGCACCGCGCGGTTCATTCAGGAACTCGCCGCCGAAATCCAAGCGGACTATGGCCGCTGGAGCGACTTCGACAAATCGCCGCGGCACGCGAGCCACTCCAGCGACGGTGTCATCGAGCTGATGCCGACCAGCGATGGGGACCGCTATTCCTTCAAATACGTCAACGGTCACCCGAAGAACACGGCGGCGGGACTGCTGACGGTCACGGCGTTCGGTGTGCTCGCCGATGTGGCGACGGGTTACCCGTTATTGCTGTCTGAAATGACGTACGTAACGGCGCTGCGAACCGCAGCAATGTCGGTCGCCGCGGCGCAGCGGATGGCGCGCCCGTCCAGCCGCGTGATGGCGCTGATCGGCAATGGCGCACAGAGTGAATTCCAGGCGATCGCGTTTCATGCGCTGCTCGGCATTCGGGAATTGCGCCTCTATGACACGGATCCCGAAGCGACCGCGAAGCTGCTGCGAAATTTGGCGAATCTGCGGCTGATCGATCTTAAAGTAATTCCTTGCGCCAGCACGGCGGAGGCGGTGCGCGGTGCGGACATCGTCACCACGGTGACCGCCGACAAGTGCAATGCGCTGATTCTCACGCCGGAGATGATTCGGCCCGGGATGCACTTGAACGCGGTCGGTGGCGACTGCCCCGGCAAGACCGAGCTGCACGTCGAGATCCTGCGCCGGCAGGACTTGCGCATTGTTGTCGAATTCGAACCGCAGGCGCGGATCGAAGGGGAGATACAGCAACTCGATCCGACCGTCGCGGTCATCGAGTTCGCCGATGTGGTGCGCGGCGAACAAGCCGGCCGCATGGGCGACCATGAGGTGACCCTGTTCGATTCGGTGGGATTTGCGCTCAATGACTTCGCCTCCCTGCGGTATTTGCACCGTTTGAACCGCGCGCAACGCAGCGCGGAGAAAATCGATCTGGTGCCGAGTCTCGATGACCCCAAGGACCTGTTCGGCAGCCTGGTGGGGAAGCCATCGCGGGCGCAACCGCGCACGGAAGCGCGTTGCGCGCGCGACTGGAGCGTGGCGTGAGCAATTCAGATTCCCGCATTGCGAGTTTGATTGGCGCTCCCACCGATGTCGGGGCGAGCGATCGCGGCGCTTCGATGGGGCCCGAGGCATTGCGGGTGGCCGGACTGCACGACGCACTGACCCGCCGCGGCCTGCAGGTGGTGGACTGCGGCAATCT
>DATMKO010000261.1:0-15942 GCA_035571175.1 Steroidobacteraceae bacterium
AAAACCGGCTGCGCCGTCTTCCACAGGTCGAGTTCCGGATACAGCTGCCTGCCCAGGCCTTCGATGTTGAACAGCGTCTTCTGCAGCAGAATCAGTTGCGGCTGAACCCGCATGTCGAAGCGCCGTGCGGTGGCGAACAGCCGCAGCAGCACTTGCGCGAAAGAGATCTCCTTGAGCGGCTTGTTGAATATCGGCTCGCACACGGTACGCACGGCCGACTCGAGTTCATCGATCCGCGTGCCGCGCGGCACCCATCCGGATTCGATGTGCAGGGCGGCGATGCGCGCGTAATCGCGGTCGAAAAAAGCCATGAAGTTTTCCGCCAGGTAATGTTGATCGCGCGGCTGCAATGTGCCGACGATGCCGAAATCGACCGCCGCGTAGCGCGGATTCTTCGGATCCTCGACTTGCACGAAGATATTTCCCGGGTGCATGTCGGCGTGGAAAAAGTTGTGGCGGAACACCTGAGTGAAGAATATTTCGACGCCGTTCTCGGCAAGCTTTGCGATGTCGGTGCCGCGCGCCCGCAATTCATCGATCTGACTCACGATGATGCCGTGAATGCGCTCCATGACCATGATGTTGGGGCGGCAGTAGTCCCAATGGACGGCGGGGACGTACAGCAGCGATGAGCCGGCGAAATTGCGCTTCAGCTGCGCGGCGTTGCCGGCTTCACGCAGCAGGTCGAGCTCATCGGTCACGGTCTTGCGGTACTCGGCCACCACCTCGATCGGCCGCACCGGACGCGCTTCCTCCCAATACTGGTCCGCCAGTTTCGCGAGCGCGTCCAGCACCTCGAGGTCGAGATCGATGACCTCGCGCATGCCGGGGCGCAGAATCTTCACCACGACTTCTTCGCCGCCGTTTTTCAAAGTGGCGGCATGCACCTGCGCTATCGAGGCGGCCGCCAAGGGCGTGGATTCGAAGCTGCCGAAGACCTCGCCCAGCGGCAACCCGAAGGTCTTTTCGATGGTCGCGACGGCAATCTCGCCGGGAAACGGCGGCACCCGGTCCTGCAATTTCGCCAATTCATCCGCGACGTCGACCGGCAAAAGATCGCGGCGTGTCGAGAGCGCCTGGCCGAACTTTACGAATATCGGCCCCAATTCCTCGAGAGCCAGCCGCAGGCGCTCGCCGCGAGCAACGCCGATGCTGCGCTGAAACCACGTCCAGGGCGAAAAGTAGAACAGGAAGCGCAATGGACGATAGAGATGTGTTGCGCGCACGAAGTCGTCCAGCCTGTGTCTTACCAGCGCTCGCTGTATTTGCAATAGCCGGGCGAGAACTCGCGGACGCATCAGGGCATGTCTTTTTCGAGCGGGCCGATCAAGGTCCGCTCGATTCTTCCGAGTCTTGCCTCGACCCGGTCGACGGCTTCCCGCGCGTTGTCGACGCCGCGCAGGAATTCCTCCAGCTCGGTTCTCGTGATCAGGTCGCGGCCCTCTTCTTGCAGGTATTCGGCGATGTTTTCGCCGGCGATGCGCCGCGCACGCCGGGCCCAGGTTCTCACGCTCCGGGCAATCTGCCCCAGGTGCCGCGCCGGCATGTCGCCGATCAAGCGCGACAGCTCCTCTTCCAGGTCGGGTCGCGCCGCCGCAAACAGCTCGCGGTATAAATTGGCAATCTCGGCATCGCCGCGGATTTGCACCGGGTTTCTGCTCGTTGCCGGCCGTCCGCTATTGAGCATCTGCAACAGCGCCGGCGGCGATCCTGAGATGACGGCATCGGCGGGCGTCCCGAAGTCCGTCGCGAGCAGCGCCAGGCGGCCGCCGAACATCGCCGCACGAATGCACATGAGCGCCTCGATCTCAACGTGCAGACTGGTGCCTTCAAGGCGCCGCGCCAGCGCCGCGGCCGGTGTGGAAGCGGCAATGTTTCTATTGAAAACCGCCTCGGCGGAGGCCAACCACGCAGGAGTAGCGGGCATGTCAGATCTTGTAGCCGCGATGCACGGCGACTATTCCGCCGGACAGATTGTGATAACGCGTCTGGGCGAACCCGGCGGTGCGCAACATCTCGAGCAAGGTCTCTTGATTGGGATGCACGCGGATCGATTCGGCAAGGTAGCGGTAGCTTTGCGCGTCCTGCGCAACCAGCCTTCCCAGGAGCGGCAGCATGTTGAAGGAATAGGCGTCGTAAATGGATTTCAATCCCGGCGCCACCGGCGTCGAAAACTCCAGCACCAGCAATTGACCTCCCGGTTTCAGCACGCGGTGCATGGAGACCAGCGCCGCCGCCTTATCGGTGACATTGCGCAGGCCGAAGCCGATGGTCACGCAATCGAAACTATCGTCCGGAAACGGCAGCGCTTGCGCATCCGCAACGATGCATTCGAGATTGCCCACGAATCCCGCATCCAGCAACCGGTCGCGGCCGATTTCCAGCATTGCGGGATTGACATCCGACAGCACCACCCGCCCGGATTTGCCCACCTGCCGCAGCAGCCCCTTGCTGAGATCGCCCGTACCCCCGGCAACATCCAAGGCGCTCTGACCCGGCCGTAAACCCGTCAACGACAGGGTGAACTGTTTCCATAGCCGATGCGCGCCCAGCGACATCAAATCGTTCATCACATCGTACTTGGCCGCCACCGAAGTGAACACCGCGCGCACGCGCGCCGCCTTGTCGGCCGCGGCGACCTTTTCAAATCCAAAATCCACCGTGCGATCGGAGTCAGCCATGGCGCCCCTTGAAGTGTAGGACGGCATTGTAGCCGACTGGCGCGCCAGCCAAGCGCCGCGCTATTTCGCCGGAGTATCGGCCGCGGCGCAGCGCTCGAGATAGCGCGCCCAATTCGCCTGCAGGCCGCTTCCTAATTCGTGCAGCACGGCCCAGGAATAAAGACCGGTATTGTGGCCATCGTCGAAGAACAGGCGCAGGGCATAATTTCCGACCGGCTCGACGCTGCTGATCCCGACGTTTTGCTTGCCGGTCACGAGCACGCCCTCGCCGCCGCCGTGACCTTTGACTTCGGCGGACGGCGAGAAGACCCTCAGGTATTCGAACGGCAGCTCGAAGTGCGAGCCGTCATCGAAACGCACGTCGAGCAGCCGCGATTCCGTCCGCAGCTTGATTTCGATTGGCTGAGGAGTGCTCAAAGTATATAGCGCGACAGATCCTGATCCTTCACCAGCTCGCCGAGATTGCCTTCCACGTACTCGCGGTTGATGAGAACTTTCGTGCCGTTGCGATCGGCGGCATCGAACGACACGGTCTCCAGCAGGCGCTCCATCACGGTGTGCAAGCGCCGCGCACCAATGTTTTCGGTGCGTTCGTTGACTTCGAAGGCAACCTCCGCGAGCCGCTGCACGCCGCTATCCGCAAACTCCAGTGTCACTCCCTCGGTGGCGAGCAGCGCGGTGTATTGGCGGCACAATGACGCATCGGGCTCGGTCAATATGCGCACAAAATCTCCCACGACCAAAGGCTCGAGCTCCACCCGGATCGGCAAACGGCCCTGCAGCTCCGGGATCAGGTCCGAGGGCTTGGACATGTGAAACGCGCCGGATGCGATGAACAATACGTGATCGGTCTTCACCGTGCCGTACTTGGTGTTCACCGTGCAGCCCTCAACCAAGGGCAGCAGGTCGCGCTGCACACCCTCGCGCGATACATCCGCGCCCATGGTTTCCTGGCGGCGCGCAATTTTGTCGATCTCGTCGATGAAGACGATGCCATTTTGCTCGGCGTTCTCGACGGCGCGCACCTTCAGGTCCTCTTCGTTGATCATCTTCGCCGCTTCTTCGTCAACCAAGAGCTTCATTGCCTCCTTGATCTTGAGTTTGCGCGGGCGGGTGCGGCCGCCGCCCAGGTTCTGGAACATCCCCTGCAGCTGCTGCGTCATCTCCTCCATGCCCGGAGGCGCCATGATCTCGACTCCATGGGGAATGGCGCGCACTTCGATTTCGATCTCGCGGTCGTCCAATTCCCCTTCGCGCAGCATTTTGCGAAAACGCTGCCGCGTGTCGTTGTCCCGTGGCGCCGCGTCGCCGGTAAATCCGGCGGAGGCGCGCGGCAGCAGAATCTCGAGCACGCGGTCCTCGGCGCTGTCGGCAGCTCGGGTGTGTACCTTCGCGATTTCTTCCTCGCGCGTCATTTTGACGGAGATATCGACAAGATCGCGGACGATCGAGTCGACTTCGCGGCCAACATAACCTACTTCGGTGAATTTTGTGGCTTCGACCTTGATAAAAGGCGCCTTGGCGAGCCTCGCCAAGCGGCGCGCGATTTCGGTCTTGCCGACGCCGGTCGGGCCGATCATGAGAATGTTTTTCGGGGTTATTTCGGGCCGCAGCGATTCCGCGACCTGCTGGCGCCGCCAGCGGTTGCGCAGCGCAATCGCGACCGCCCGCTTGGCGGCCTTCTGGCCGACGATGTGCTTGTCCAGCTCTTCGACGATTTCCCGCGGCGTCATCTGCGACATGGAGCTACAGCTCCTCGATCGTGAGATGCCGATTGGTATAAATGCAGATGTCCGCCGCGATGTTCAGCGAGCGTTCGACAATCTCGCGCGCAGACAGTTCGCTGTGCATGAAGGCGAGGGCCGCGGCCTGCGCGAATCCGCCGCCGGAACCAATGGCGATCAAATCGTGCTCCGGTTCGATCACATCGCCGGTGCCCGATATCACATAGGTACTGTCGGCATCGGCCACACACAGCAGGGCCTCCAAGCGCCGCAAGCTCCGGTCGCTGCGCCAGTCCTTGGCTAATTCAATTGCAGCACGCGTGAGATTGCCGAATTTCTCGAGCTTGCCTTCGAAGCGCTCGAACAAGGTAAATGCATCAGCGGTTCCGCCCGCGAACCCCGCCAGCACCTTGTCGCCGTAAAGGCGGCGCACCTTGCGCGCATTGGACTTCATCACGGTTTGACCGAGAGTCACCTGGCCATCGCCGCCGACCGCGACCCGGCCGTTGCGCCGAACGGCGAGGATCGTGGTGCCATACATGCGATCGGGGTCGTGGGTCATATGAAATTTCAGGATGGGGCCGATGGCGGCCCTTTCAAGCCGGGCGTGACCGGCGCCGCGCTCGCGGATGTGCGGCGTCGTAGACGCTGGCCAGGTGCGCAAAGTCGAGGTGGGTGTAGATCTGCGTGCTGCTGATGTCGGCGTGACCCAACAATTCCTGCACACCGCGCAGATCGGAGCTGGACTCGAGCAGGTGAGTTGCAAACGAATGACGAAACATATGCGGGTGTACATGCAGTGCCAAGCCCTGGCGGCGCGCCCAGGTGTCAACCCGGAGCTGCACGGCTCGAACCGACAATTGACGGCCGGTTCTGCCCACGAACAAGGGGCTGGCGGGCGCGCCGGCGCGCCGCGATGATATGTCTGGTCTCTGCTTCAGCAGCCCGGCCCGTTGCACCAGCCACTTGTTCAGTGCGCCGATGGCATGGCGGCCAATGGGCACGATTCGCGCCTTGTTGCCCTTGCCGAGCACCCGCACGGTTCTGTCCTTGAGATCGATGGCGGAGAGATCCAATCCCACGAGTTCGCTCAAGCGCAATCCCGATGAATAAAACAATTCCATGATCGCCTTGTCGCGCGAGGACAGGCTATCGTCGACGCGAAAATCCAGCAGCCGCGCCATTTGATCGACATCCAGGGTGTGTGGCAGGCGCTTCTTGGTTTTCGGCGCCCGGACATCCTGTGCGGGGTTGCGCGCCACCGCGCCTTCGCGCAGCAGGAATTCGTAAAACGAGCGCAGCGCCGACAAGCGCCGCTGGATACTGCGCGGCGCCATGCCGCCGGCATGTTCGGCCGCCGCAAAGGCGCGCACCTGGGAATTATCCAGCGCGTCCCAGCGGGTAAGTTTGCGGCGTTCGCAGAACCGGGTCACGGTGTGCAAGTCGCGGCGATAGGCGGCAACGGTATGGCCGCTCATTTGCCGCTCCTGCGCAAGATGCGCTAAAAACCGCTCGATCCATTCGCGCTCGCCGGCATCCACAAGGATATCTTCAGCGCATGAGGGCGTAGGTCACGAGCTCGCCGATGCGCGATAGAAATTCGGTGCTCATGCCCGGGTGGAAGCGCTCCGAGTCGCTGGCGCCTATGCCGAGGATTCCGAGCGAGCCTTTTTGCCCCAACGGCGTGAGGGCAACCGAACCGATGGCGATCGCATCCTTGCCGAACAGATAGTCGCGCTGCGCGTCCCGCACCTGCCCGCAGCGCGGCTTGCCCGACGTCAACAGCGATTCGAAGCTCTTGATATCGTCGTCCGCCGGATGACCGATGCGCAGGAATCGACCCGCTTCCGGTTCCAGCGCGCGTGCTTCCTCGAGAAACAGCACCATCACCGAATGCATGGCGTCGAAATCCTCGCGCAGCGATGTCTCGACGGCGTTGATCGACTCCAACAGCGAATGCGCACGAATCAGCCGCTGGCTCAAGCGGTGAATGCGATCGGCCAACGCGTCATTGGCGCGGGCCACATCGACCAGCTCCTTCAGCTTGCGCTCGAGCGACTGATTGCGCTCGCGCAGCACCTCGATTTGCCGCTCCACCAGGCTCACGGTGGCACCCGCGTCGCGCAGGTGCGGCAGGCGCAGCTTGGTCAACAGCTGCGAGTTGCGCTCGAAAAAGTCCGGATACGTCTGCAAATAGTCGCCGACACTTGAATCATTGAGAACATCCTGTTTGATCCCGCGCGCGTGACCCGTCGTCATTGTTTTGCTCCCGTGAATCGCGTTAAATCGATGGAACCCGAATAAACCGTGGTCGCGGGTCCGGTCAGCCAAATATGCTGCTCGGCACCCGCCCAATTAACCAGCGCGGTGCCGCCTGGTAAATCGACCCGCACTTCGCCGTCGAGCATGCCGAAGCGCTTGCCGACCGCAACGGCCGCGCAGGCGGCCGTACCGCAAGCCAAGGTTTCGCCGGCGCCGCGTTCGAACACGCGGAGCTGTATGCGGCCGCGGTCCACAATCTGCATGAAGCTCACATTGGCGCGCTTCGGTAAACGCGGGTGCCGCTCGATCTTGGGTCCGAGCCGCTGCACCGGCGCGGCTTTCACATCGGCTACGCGCAGCACCACGTGCGGATTGCCCATGGAGAGGGCGCTGACCTCGAGGTCGGCGCCGTCGACGTTCAGGGAATAGCTGTCCGCATACACGTCGGCCTGTATCGGCACGGAGCGCGGATCGAAGTTCGGCACGCCCATGTCCACAGAAACCAAGCCGTCGTCTCTGACTCGCGCATGCACGGTTCCGCCCGGGCAGCCCATCGTGAGTTCGCGGCCCAGCTGCGGCGCGCGACAGTAAAGCAGTGCCGCGATACAGCGCGCGCCGTTGCCGCATTGTTCGACCTCGGTACCGTCGGAATTGAACACCCGGTAGAACACGCGGCTCGCCGCATCGCGCGGACTTTCCAGCATCAACGCTTGATCAAAGCCGACTCCGGTATGGCGATCGGCGAGAGCGCGCAGCAACCCGGAGTCCAGGCGGGTGTCAGCCGCGATGGCAGCGGCGTCGAATACCAAGAAATCGTTGCCCAACCCCTGCATCTTCAGAAACTCGATGCGCATGATGCGAGCATAGCCGATGCGGCTGTTCGTCGCGAGAGCAGCGGCGCGAATAGTTTCCTCATGCCTGGGGGTTGCGCACCGCGGCTCTCTCGTTCAACCTTACCAAACATCGAAGCTGGGGGATTATGCGTCACATAATGGTATTGAATTCGAAGGGTGGATGCGGCAAGAGCACTCTGAGCACGAACATTGCCGTTTTTTTCGCCCGCGACGGGCATCAAGTTTGTCTTGCCGATTATGATCCGCAGCGATCCAGCCTTGACTGGCTGGCCTCGAGGCCAGCCGATCTGCCGGTCATCAATGGCGTCGCCGCTTTTGAAGACGGACTGCGCCATGTACCGCGCAACACCGATATCCTGGTGATCGATGCGCCGGCTCGCGTACACGCTACCGAACTCAACGAACTGGTGCGCCGTGCCGAAACCATCATCGTGCCGGTGCTGCCTTCCAGCATCGACATCAAGGCCTGCGGACATTTCATGGCTGAATTGCTCGAGATCGGCAAGGTATCGCGCAAGCAAGCGCGTCTGGGATTGATCGCCAATCGCGTGCGCGAATACACCCTGGTGTACGAGGAATTGGATCAATACTTGAGCAAGCTCAAAGTGCCATATCTGGGGGCTCTGCGCGAAGCGCAGAATTATATACGGGCCTACTCGCGAGGCATGGGCGTGCTCGAACTGCCGGAATATCTCGCCTGGCCGGACTGGAAGCAATGGCAGCCGATCGGCGAATGGCTGGACAGCAAACGCAGTCAACCCGCGGTCTGACCGGGACTGAATGACTGTCGACCACGCGCGTGCGCATCAGTGTATTCAATTCGAACTTAGAATTTTGCGCCGCGCCCGATCAGACGCTGCTCGACGCAGCGCTTGATTGCTCGTTGAATCTGCCGCACAGCTGCAAGGGCGGCAACTGCGGCGCCTGCCGCGCCCGCCTGCTGCGAGGCGAGATTCATTATCCCAATGGCCCGCCGCTGGGTCTTTCCGATGCCGAGGCGGCCGAGGGCCTGATTCTGCTGTGTCAGGCGACCGGACGATCCGATCTATTGATAGAAACATTTGCAATGCGGCCGGCGCATGCAGCCACCAGCAAACGCCTGCCCTGTCGCATCGAGCGCACCCAGACGTTGTCGCACGATGTCCTCGGTGTATGGCTGCAACTGCCCGTCGCGGAAGCCTTTACGTTCGAACCCGGTCAGTACATCGACATAATCCTTGCCGGCGGCCGGCGGCGCAGCTTCTCCATCGCATCGCCGCCGCACGATTCCCGACCGCTGGAACTGCATGTGCGGCGCGTCGCCGGCGGCGAATTCACCGACCGTCTATTTCTCCAGAGTCCGGACCGCACACTGCTGACGATGGAAGGTCCGCTCGGACAATTTGTATATCGGCAGGTCCAAGCGCCGGGCACCGAACCACGGGGCGGCCAACCGCCGGGCGGCGCTGCGCCGCCGATGTTGCTGATCGGCGGCGGCACCGGCATAGCACCGCTCATCAGCATCCTCCGCCACGTCATCGAAAACGGCATTGACCGCGACATGCGCGTCTATTGGGGAGTGCGCAGCGAGCGCGACTTGTACGCGCATGCGCGGCTCGAGAATCTCAGCAAGCATGCCCGCATGCGCTACGTACCGGTACTGTCGGAGCCCACGCCTGCATGGCGCGGCAGAAGCGGCTGGGTGCACGAGGCCGCACTTCAGGATATCGATGATCTGGATGCTCATGAGGTATACGCGGCCGGCCCTCCCGCGATGATAGCCGCCGTACAGCGCGAGTTTAAGGCGCGCGGAGTTTCCGCTTCTCGATTGTATTTCGATTCGTTCGACTATGCCCCGGACACGCTCGAGCGCCAGCGCAGAAGCGCAGCCACCAAATCCTGATCTTCGGCGGATTCGGCTTGCAGCAGCGGCGCCTTCAGCCCGCGTTCGCGTAGCCCGGCGGCGATGCGCGCGCCCGGAACGAGCCAGTGCACGCGTTCGAACTCGCTGCGCAGCTTCAGGGGAGCCAGCTCGAGCAATGCACCCGCCAGATTCAAACTGGTTGCCGTGATCACATGCAGCTCTCCGGCGGCGAATCTTTCGTGCACCACCGCCAGCGTCGCCGCGCTGGGAGTTGCCGGCACGACTTCGTAGACATCGGCCTGCACGACCTGCGCGCCGCGGCGAGTGAGTTCTTGCTCGAGCAGTTGCCGGCCGTTGCTGCCCTTGATTATCAATATGCGATGGCCTGCCAAACGTTCCAGGCGCGGATGCAAAAGCAGACCCTCGGAGTCCGTGGTGCCGACGGGCTGCACCGCCACGCGGTAGCCCGCCTGGTTCAAGGCACGCGCCGTCGCCGCACCGAGGGCGGCGAGGGGCAGGTCGCGCTTTTGGCCGAGAAACGACGCGCCGAACCTGACGGCGTTGGCGCTGGTGAAAATGATGAGATCGAAGCCTTCGAGCGCGCTCAAGTCAGCCGCCAGCGCGCGACGATCGCCCAAGGATTTGATTTCCACGGCGGGCAGGCGCAGCGTGCTCGCGCCCTGAGCTTCCAGCAATCGGCACAGCGGCATCGACTGCAACTCCGGTCTCGTAACCAAAACGCCCACACCGTGCAGCGGAGGCATGGGCTAGGCCGTGCGCAAGCGCTCTAGCAAATGTCCGGCGCCGGCGGCCAGCATCCGTTCGGCCAGCCGCCGCCCCAGCGCGGCCGGGTTTTCGCTGCCGCCCGACAGGCTGTCGCGCAGCAGCCGCGAACCATCCGGCTCGGCCACCAGACCGCGGAGGGTGATTTCATCCGCGGTGCGCTCGGCGTATCCAGCTATCGGCGATTGACAGCTGCCGCCCAGTCGCTCGGCAAATGCCCGCTCCGCGTCCATCACCACACGCGTGGATGAGTCCTCGAGCGCTTGCAACAAACGGCGAGTATTTGCATCGCTGCTTCGGCATTCGATTCCGATTACGCCCTGGCTCACCGCCGGCAGGCATTCTTCCGGATCGAGGCGCGCCGTGATGCGCGATTCCAATCCCAATCGAATCAATCCGGCGCACGCCAGTACGATCGCATCCATCTCCCCCGCATCGAGCTTGCGGAGCCGCGTGTCCACATTGCCGCGCAGAGCCAGGATGGAAAGATCTGGACGCAAGGCGCGCAGCTGCGCTTGCCGCCGCAGGCTCGAGGTGCCGACGCGGGCGCCCGGAGCCAAATCTGCGAGCCGCTTGATACCGGTTACCGTGACCAGCGCATCGAGCGCATCGCCGCGCTTCAGAACCGCGCCGATCATGAGTCCATCCGGCAGGTCGGCGGGTACGTCCTTCATCGAATGCACGGCGATGTCGGCACGATGCTCGGTGATCGCGACCTCGAGTTCCTTGATGAAAAGACCCTTGCCGCCGATGGCCGCCAGGCTCCGATCCTGAATGCGGTCGCCCTGTGTCAGCAGCGGCACCAGTTCCACGGTTAGGCCCGCGTGCGCCTGCCGCAGCAGCATCGCGACATGTTGCGCCTGCCATAGCGCCAGCTGGCTTTTGCGCGTTGCTATGCGCAGGGCTGCGCTCACGTCGACTCTGAGTCCGGAAACAGCTTGGTTTTCAATCGATAAATAGCCGATATGTCTTCATCGCCATATCCTTGAGCGATCAATTTTGCGTACTCTTCGAGGGTCGATTCCACGACCGGCAGCACGGCGCCATGACGCGCCGCCATGTCGCGGCAGATTTTCAAATCCTTGTCGTGCAGCCGCACGCGAAAACCGGCCGGAAAGTTATTGTTCGCCATGAAAGGCGCGCGATTGACGAAATACCAGCTCGAGCCCGCACCCTTGCCCAACACATCGATCACGCGTTTCAACGGCAGGCATTCCGCATGCGCGAATGCCATGGCTTCGCCCACGGCCTGGATGATGCCGGCGCACATGATTTGATTGGTGGCTTTTGCCGCCTGGCCGGCGCCGCTCGAGCCCATGTAGGCAACGGCCTTGCCGAGCTTTTCCAAGATCGGCTGCGCGCGTGTGAACACCGCTTCGTCGCCGCCGACCATGATGGCAAGCGAGGCGGTCCTTGCGCCTTCGACTCCGCCACTCACCGGGCAGTCGAGGAAGCCGACGCCGAGCGCGGCGAGCTGTTCATGAATCTCACGCACCGTATTCTTGCCGACGGTGGAACAGTCCATGACGATCATGTTCGGGCTCAAACCCTGATCCAACCCGGCGATCACGGCGCGCAAATCATCGTCGGCCGATACGCAAATCACCACCGCTTCGCAGTTACCGGCGAGTTCGGTCAAACTCGCGAATGCGTGTACCTTCAATTCCGCGGCCAGCGCCGTGGCTTTTTCCGTGGTCCGATTCCACACGCCGGTGAGGAGACCGGCGCGATGCAGGTTGCGCGCCATGTGCGCGCCCATGGCACCCAATCCGACAAAGCCTGTTTGCATATGCGCTGTCCTTAAGTGCGGTTGTCTTAGAACCGTAGCCTAAGGCTTATGATCGTCCGCGGCAAAGCGCGCACTGAACCGGTGGATTCGAACCAGACCTTTTAAGGGCGGTCTGTCGAGATGCTAGCGCAACCTACGTGGTGCTATTGCAAATGGTATCGATGTCGCGCTTCGCGTTGAGACGCTCGGTGTCGATCTCTTCGGAGCTCATGTACTGGCGTTCGCCGTCCGCGCCTGCTTTGTAGATGCGCCTGCCCTCGATGAGCTTCTTGTAGCGCTCCTGCGCATCCGTACATTGCTTTTCTTTGGTTTGCGCAACGTCCTGGTCCACCTCGCGCTTGGTCTCAGAGTCCTTCGGCGTCGCGTTGTTGTTGGCGATCTTGGGAGCTGTTTCCGCAGTCCTGGCCGGGGCAGAAGCGTTGCGGTTACTGGCGGAATGAGTGCCGAGCAGTTCGACCACTTCCGCGTGCACGCCGTCCGGCGGCCGATCGCCATACTGCAACTTGCCCTGCGCGTCGACCCATTTGTAGACGACGGCCGAGGCCAGACCCGACCAGGCCAGCAACGCGGCACACAACAATAGGCGTTTCATCGTCCGAACCTCGCGATTAGCTACAGTGCATGTGAACCCGACTCGCCGGTGCGAATGCGCACCGCTTGGCCGAGATCCGCAACAAATATTTTTCCGTCACCAATCTTACCCGTGCGCGCCGTTTCAATAATGGCCTCCACGACTCGATCAACCTGCTCATCGTCCACGGCCAACTCGAGCTTCACTTTGGGCAGAAAGTCGACCACGTACTCCGCTCCCCGATAAAGCTCAGTGTGGCCCTTTTGCCGGCCAAAGCCTTTGACCTCTGTCACGGTAATGCCCTGAACTCCCACCTCCGCCAGCGCCGCACGGACATCGTCAAGTTTGAAGGGTTTGATGATGGCGATCACCATTTTCATGCCACGGGCTCCAGATTCTGACAAGCACCAGTCTACCAGCGTTAATTCAACGGGATTTTGCTGCATAACAGCATGGAGAATTGGATTCTTCTCATGTATAAAACCGCGAGCGTCTTGCGTCGGGCGCGGGGTATAAAAAACGGCGCGGGCCCTGTTAAAGACCCGCGCCGCCGGGATATCGCACCGACGGGGGAGTTGGCTGGCTTGCCGGCGCGAGATGCTCCTAAATCGTCAAGAGTTACGGCCTCGCTCGAAAGCGGGCGGGGCCTTCAGAAATCCTCCAAGAAAATCCCTTGTTCAGCGGCGCGGTATCAAATCGCGTCCGGGCCGGTTTCACCCGTCCGCACACGCAGCGCCTGTTCCAATTCGAGTACCCAGACTTTTCCATCGCCTGCTTTTCCCGTCCTCGCCACGTTGCAAACCGCCTCCAGCACCTGCTCGGCGATGGAATCGTCCACCGCCAGCTCGATCTTGGCCTTGGGCAGGAATTCGATCCGGTATTCGGCGCCTCGATAAAGTTCCGCGTGCCCGTGCTGCCGGCCGTAGCCTTGTACTTCGGTTACCGTGACGCCTTGAATGCCGATATCCGCCACCGCTTGCCGGACCTCGTCCACCTTGAAAGGTTTGATGACGGCGGTGATCAGCTTCATGCATTAGTCCGCGCTTTCACCGGTAAATCAAACCGCCCCCATTGTCCGTTCCGCGTAGTATTGCTCCCGAATATTGCAGTTTCCATGCCAAGGTCGGAAGGTTGAGGAATCAAGGAGTTGCACGACGTCGAGCGCAAGCGGCGCACCGAGCTAGCGCGCGGCGCCCCTGGTTGTGCGTTACCAGGGTGCGGCGCCCGCTGCGGGGTAACTGTTGGAGGTTTCGATGAGCTTTATGAATTCGAATGGTTTGGACGAGTTGGCGCGCCGCCTGGCCGATTCAGTGCCGGAGTCGCTGCGCGCCTTTGGCCGTGATATGGAGAGCAATTTCAAAGCTGTGCTGCAGGCGCAGCTTGGCAAACTCGATCTTGTCACTCGACAGGATTTCGATGTGCAGGCCGCGATATTGGAACGGACCATGAGTAAATTGGCGGCGCTGGAGACGCGTCTGAAGGAGATTGAAGGGAGGCTTTCGCCCCAATAGAAGGCCGTGGGTTTAGCATGAGCACTCACAGGGACGTGAGCACAGTCTTCAGCCGCGCGCCCGCGGGAGTCGTGGCGCCCCTGGTGCGCGTCGAGGTTCACTTAGGGTTGGGCTTGCCGGCATTTGCATTGGTCGGCCTGCCCGAAACGGTGGTTCGGGAAAGCAAGGAGCGCGTCCGCGCCGCGCTGGTGACCGCGGGTTTTGATTTTCCGCAGCGGCGCATCACCGTCAATCTTTCGCCAGCGGACTTGCCGAAAGAAGGCGGCCGCTTTGATCTGCCCATCGCCGTCGGCATCTTGGCAGCCGACGGCAAAATACCGGCGCGCGCGCTCATGAAGCGAGAGTTCTACGGCGAGTTGTCGTTGAGCGGCGAACTGCGCGAGACGCCGAAGCTGCTGCCCGCGCTCATCGCCGGAGAGAAATTCGGCAGCGAAATGATTCTGCCGGCCGCCAACGCGCTGGAGGCAAGCCTGGTCGCCGGCGCGAAAGTTGGGCTGGCGGAACAATTGCGCGAGGTTATCGACGCGCTCAGAGGCAAAGCACCACTCTGCGCGGCGCCGCAGAGCAAACTTTCAGCACAGCAACCCCGCATCGCGACTCCGGCGGATCTCGCCGAGGTTCGCGGCCAATACGCCGGCAAGCGCGCCTTGGAGATAGCCGCCGCCGGCGAACACGGACTGCTACTGATAGGCCCGCCTGGAGCCGGCAAGACATTGCTGGCGCAACGCTTGCCCGGTTTGCTGCCGCCCTTGTCGGCGCCCGAGGCCTTGGAAGTCGCGAGCTTGGAATCGGCCGCAGGCCGCAGACCCAACATTGGGAATGGCAGGCCGTTTCGCAGTCCGCAGCACACGGCGTCGGTGGCAGCGCTGATCGGCGGCGGTGCGCTCAAGCCCGGCGAGCTAACGCTCGCACATCGCGGCGTCTTGTTCCTCGACGAGCTGCCGGAATTTCCGCGCAATGCACTCGAGGCCTTGCGCGAACCTTTGGAAAGCGGCTCAGTGGTTGTGTCGCGGCTCAGGCGCAGCTGCGAGTTCCCCGCGCAGTTTCAATTGGTTGCCGCCATGAATCCCTGTCCCTGCGGATATGCCGGGGATCCGCGCGGCCGCTGCCATTGCACCGCAGAACAGATCGCGCGCTACCGAAATCGGCTCTCCGGACCGCTCATCGACCGCATCGATATTCACGTCGAACTCATGGCGCTGCCGGTGGATCACTTGATGGGCGAAAGCCTCGACGCGCCGGAAATGTCGGAAGCGTCGTCAGCCGTCGCCCTGCGTGTGGCCGCCGCAAGGGACTTGCAGCTGCGGCGTCAGGAAAAATTGAACTCACGCCTCACGCCATCCGAGGTGGCGCGCTTTTGCCGCCTTACGGCGGATTCGCGAGCGCTGCTGGCAACCGCGATTGTGCGCCTCGGCCTATCGGCGCGGGCTTATCACCGCGTGCTGCGCTTGGCGCGCACGTGCGCGGACTTGGCCGCGGCGCCGGATATCCGCATTACCGATGTCGCGGAAGCGGTGAATCTACGCGCGCTCGACCGGGCCAATCAGGAAAGGTCTCACAGCTGTCGTCCAGCGGGCTTTTGACGCCGAACAAGCCCCGCGCCTCAAGCATATAATCCTCCTCGAAGTGCTACGCGACCCTGCATTCGCAATGATCCGCTCGACCTAATCTTTAGAGGCTATTGGATATCGATGCCAACTCTCGGCGTCTTCGCGGCAATCCTTGATGACAGCGGGCGTATCCTCTGCGTGCGTATGAACTACGCAACTCGCGCTTGGACTACACCCGGCGGTCGCGTTGAGGTGGGCGAATCGCCCTTAGCTGCGCTGAAGCGGGAAGTTCTTGAGGAGTCTGGCTTGGATGTGATTGAAGACGGGCTCGTTGGTGTCTATTCCAAGCCGCTGAAGGATGACCTGGTGCTCTT
>DATMKO010000262.1:0-7558 GCA_035571175.1 Steroidobacteraceae bacterium
GCTGGGATTAGAGTACGCGCCCTTGCCAAAAATCGAGTAGATTCAGCGTCATGCGCTTTGCGACGGAATACGCGGTGATTGTGATCGGCGGCGGCCATGCCGGCACCGAGGCTGCGCTTGCGGCCGCGCGCATGGGACAGAACACGCTGCTGCTCACGCAAAACATCGAGACGCTGGGGCAGATGAGCTGTAATCCGGCGATCGGCGGCATCGGTAAAGGCCATTTGGTCAAAGAGATCGATGCACTTGGCGGCGCGATGGCCGCCGCGGCCGATCAGGCTGGGATCCAGTTCCGCACATTGAACTTGAGCAAGGGTCCTGCCGTGCGCGCCACCCGCGCACAGGCGGATCGGCAGCTATACAAGCGCGCCATTCGCCGCATCCTCGAGTCGCAGGCGAACTTGACGATTTTTCAAGCGGAAGCGGCTGATCTGGTTCTGCAAGGCGAGCGCGTGGTCGGATGTATCACCCAGAGCCGCATCGAATTTCGGGCGCGTGCCGTGGTACTCACGGTAGGCACGTTCCTCGGCGGCAAGATTCATGTGGGTCTCGACAGTCATTCCGGCGGCCGCGCCGGCGACCCGCCGTCGACGAAACTCGCGCTGCGCCTGCGGGAATTGCCCTTGAGGGTGGGACGACTGAAGACCGGCACGCCGCCGCGCATCGACGGCCGCAGCGTCGATTTCTCCGCGCTGCGCGAACAGCACAGCGATGTTCCGCGGCCGGTGTTTTCCTTTTTGGGCAGGCGCGCCGCGCAGCCGCGCCAGCTCCCCTGCCACATCACCGCGACCAACGAGCGCACCCACGACATCATCCGCGCCGCCGCGTCCCGTTCGCCGATGTTCACCGGTTTGATCGAGGGCAAGGGACCCCGCTACTGCCCTTCGGTGGAAGACAAAGTCGTGCGCTTCGCGCACAAGCATTCGCATCAAATATTCGTCGAGCCCGAGGGCTTGGACACCCACGAGATCTATCCGAATGGGATTTCGACCAGCCTGCCTTTCGATGTGCAATTTGAATTCGTGCGCACCATCGCCGGATTCGAGCGGGCGCATATCACGCGCCCCGGCTATGCGATCGAATATGATTTTTTCGATCCGCGCGATTTGCAATACAGCTTGGAAAGCAAATTTCTCGCCGGTCTGTATTTCGCCGGCCAGATCAATGGCACCACCGGTTACGAGGAGGCCGCGGCGCAAGGTTTGCTCGCCGGCGCCAATGCGGCTCTCGCGGCAAGCGGCCGCGATGCCTGGTGCCCGAAGCGCAGCGACGCCTACATTGGCGTGCTGGTGGATGATTTGATAACGCGCGGCGCGCCCGAGCCGTACCGGATGTTCACCAGCCGCGCGGAATACCGCCTGTCACTGCGCGAAGACAACGCGGATTTGCGTCTGACCGAACGCGGCCGGGAACTGGGATTGGTGGAAAATGATCGCTGGGAGTTCTTCCAACGCAAGCGCGCCGCGGTAGCCGCGGAAATCGAGCGCTTGGCAGCAGCAGTGGTGCATCCGGCCGATGTCGATCCCAAGCTGCTCGCCAAACTGGGGTCGCCGCTGGCGCGCGAGGCGCATGCCTTTGAGCTGTTGCGCCGGCCCGGGCTTGAGTACGACGACTTGCAATATGCCGCGGCCGCCGACGGCGCCGAGGCTTGGCGCGACGATGAACAGTTGAGCGAGCAAGTGAAACTGCAGGTCGAAGTGCAGGCGAAATATTCGGGGTACCTCAAGCGGCAGAGCGATGAAATCGATCGCCATCGGCGCCATGAGGAAATGCGCCTGCCGGCCGATATCGACTACGCCGAGGTCAGCGGACTGTCGAACGAGGCGCGCCAGTGTCTCGCCGCGGTGCGCCCGCAAACGCTGGGTCAGGCCGCGCGGATTCCGGGTTTGACTCCTGCCGCCGTGTCACTGCTGCTGGTGCATATGAGGAAACGCGATCGGGCTGCGTAGCGGCCGCCAATGCAAAACCCCGAAGGGCCTGGTCCTATGAACAGTTTCTACGATTTCACGGTGCAGGGACTCGACGGCAGCGCGAACCTTCTCGCGCCGCTGCGCGGCAAGGTGGCGCTGGCGGTCAACGTCGCCAGCAAGTGCGGCTTCACCCCCCAATATGCGGGACTCGAAGAACTCTACGAAGAGCTCAAGGACAAGAACTTCGCGGTGATCGGTTTTCCGTGCAACCAGTTCGGTGCGCAGGAACCGGGTACGGCAGCGGAAATTCAAAGCTTTTGCGCGGTGAATTTCGGCGTGACCTTTCCCTTATCCGCGAAGATCGAAGTCAACGGGCCGCACCGCCATCCGCTGTACGCGTGGCTGACGGCCGAGGAAAACGGCTTTCCTGGCGACATCGATTGGAATTTCGAGAAATTTCTCATCGATCGCGATGGCCGGGTGAATTGCCGCTACCCGGCCGGCACCAAGCCCACGGACTCGACGCTGTTGCAGGATCTGGCGAACCTTTTGTAGCGAGCCTGCGATGGGTTAACATCGCCACCCCAATGCAGCCAACATTCAGAATGCCTTCTCGATTGACTGCCGGAACGTGGCTTGCCGGCGGCGCGTTGTGCTTGAGCGCACTCGGCGCGTACGCGGCCGGCGACCCGGCAGCCGGCGAGAAGAAGTTCTATACCTGCTACGGCTGCCACGGGGTCGTCGACTACAAGCACGTATATCCTGAATACAGCGTGCCGAAGCTGCGTCATCAGGATTCGGCTTATCTGGTCGCGGCGCTGCGTGAGTATCGCAGCGGCGAGCGCCCCGATGCCACCATGCACGCACAAGCCGTGACGTTGACCGACCAAGATATTGACGACATCGCCGCCTACCTGCAGGGCGTCGAGGCGGCCAAACCCGGCGCCGCAGCGCACGGTCAGCCCCCAAAGCAGGCGGCGCCCTGTGTCGCCTGTCACGGCGAGAACGGTCTTGGCGTGGATGCGCCGCTCGATCCGAAACCGCCGGTGCTCGCGGGACAGCACGCCGATTACCTGGAACAGGCGTTGACCGCTTATCGCAACGGCAGGCGCAAGAACGTGGTGATGGGCGGAATGGCGCAAATGCTCAAGAGCGACGAGGATGTCAGAATCGTCGCCGACTATTTCGCCAGCCAATCCTCTCGCTTGGCAACAGCGACGACCGACAGCAAGTAAATCGCCCGCGGGGTCGCGCAGCTTGAACGGCCAATCATTGGCGCAGGCTCATCAAGAACTGCGCGAACGTTCTGTAGTAGGCATCCCGGTTCTGCTTCTTCCGATAGCCATGGCCTTCGTCGGCCGCCAGCAGGTACCAGACCTCGCCGCCCTTGGCGCGAACCGTGTTCACGATCGCTTCTGCTTCGCTCACGGGAACTCGCGGATCGTTCTTGCCCTGAACGACGAGCAGCGGCCGGGTAATGCGCTCGGCGTTGGTGAGCGGCGAGATGCGCCGCAAAAAACTGCGCATTTCGGGATCGCGCTCGTCGCCGTATTCCGCGCGCCTTAAGTTTTGCCGATAGGGCGCGGTGTTGGTCAGAAAACTCACGAAGTCGGCAATGCCCGCGGCATCGACGCCGCCGCGCAATCGGTCGCTGTAATTGACCAGCGTGGCCAGCGCCAAATAGCCGCCGTACGAGCCGCCGGCAACCACCACATGCTTGGCATCGAATGCGCTTTGCAGACCGATCCAGACGATCAATGCGCCGATGTCCTTGACGGCATCTTCGCGCAGCACGCCGTTGTCGAGCGCCAAATATTCCCTGCCGTAGCCGGAGGAGCCGCGCACATTGGGGGCGACCACGGCAAAACCCAGCTCGTTGACCAGGTACTGTATCCAGGGATCGAAGCCGGGCCGGAACTGCGACTCCGGTCCGCCGTGCAGCACTATCAACACGGGATGCCGGCCGCCGCTCGAAGGCTGGTACACATACAGCGGGATTTGACGCGGTTTGCCGTCGGTCCGGTCGAATGTGGGAAATTCCGTGCGGCGCGGAATGACGAACTTGGCAAGATCCACGGGGCCCGCTTCGCTGCGTGTCCAAGCCTCGAAACGGTTGCCGGCGACATCCAGAACATACGCGTCCTTCGGCTGATTCGCGGCCGCAAATCCGAAGGCCAGACGGTTGCCCTCGACGTCGAAACTCAACGAATCGACGATGCCCGGCGTGTGAAATCGCGGCGGCGTGAGCTCCTGATGCGTGCGCAAATCCACAAGATTGAGCTTGCTCAATCCCGCTTCATTGCTGACGTACGCGAGATAGTGTCCATCGCGCGACACGGCCAGTTCTTCGATGTCCCAGGGAATCTGGCCCGAGATGCGCGTTTTTTCGTTGTTGAAGAGATTCACGTAGCGCAAGGTGGCAAATTCCCCCTCGCGATCCGAAATCAAATACACGCCCTGCCCATCGCGCGAAAACTTGGCGCCCGCGATCCCGACTTTCGACGCTGAAGGATCCACTTCGCGCTTTTGTCCGGAGTTCACATCGACGACGTACAAATAGCTTTCGGAGATCGAGATGAACTTGCGAACCAGCAGCTTGGAATCGTCCGGCGACCAATCCAGCACCGACCACGCGGCGCTCGAGTCGCCGGCAATGACCAGCCGCGGCAAGGCGCCGGATTCCGGATCCACAATATCTATGTCATAGCTCACGCCGTCCCGGGCCGTGCTGAAGAACGCGACTTCACGGCCCATGTTCGACCAGACCGGCGCACCGTTCATGGACTTGCCGTCCGTCAACAATATGGCATTGGGTTCGTCCAACCGCTGATAGTACAGCTGCGAGTTTTCATTGCCGGCCGCGTCCTTGAGGTAAACATAGGCCGCCCGGCCGGGGTCCGGCGAAAATGCAGCGCTGGTGACCGGATCGCGCAGGAAGGTCAATTGGCGGCGCGCGCCGCCGGCCTGCTCCACGAGATGCAGCTGCTCGACATCGCCGAAGCGCGTCGCGATCAGCAATTGGCCCTTCGGCGACCAACCAAGCGGCGTTGCCTGGCGCGCATTCAGATAACCATCCAATTTTTCGGCGAGATCCGCCGGGGCTTCCGGAATGTTGTCAAACGTCAGATTGCCGCGCTCGACGCGCGCGAGCGCGGCGGCCGCGACATCGGCGCAGAGTGCGGCGGTAAGCAGAAGCGACAAATAAATCCGGTACATAGTTTCCTAGTTTCTCACACGGCGAGGATAATGAGATCGATGGCTGGATTCGAGCACTTGTTGAAATCTTACGAGGTCGGCGATCAACTCGACGATATTGCGAGTTCGGACCCGCCGGCTTACTTGCGGCGCTGCTTTGCCGAAGGCTTGTCCGCTCCCGCATTGTCCTGGTGGAGGGTGCAGCAGCTGGCGGTATGCGCAATGGTGCTGGATGCGGTCGTCAATGACAGAGACTACGATTTTTTCGAGCACGAACTGATTGCCGATTGGCGCGCTCACTTCGCCAAGGCCTGCGCGAAGATCAAGGACATCGCGTTGCAGGCGTTGCATCGGGTTCTGGAACACGACCGCCCGGAGGATCCCGACGCCGCGGCTGAACTCGAGACACTGGTCAGTCGCATAGCCGGGGTTTGATTGAGACAGCGTATGCCACCTTGGATGGTCACGGCCGCAATCGCCGCGGGCTTGTTGCTTTCCGCCTGCGCTTCCGCGCCTTCAGGGCCGGTCCCGCCGCCGCCGCTCAAAGCGCCTTTGGATGCCTCTTATGACTGGCATGTTCTTCTGCTGGCGCCGTTTGGCAGCGTGCTGAAGGACGTCCCATTGCCGCTGCACGAGGTGTTGTTGTTTCGGGATGAGGGGGAGAGCCGCCCTGCGGCCGATGATGTGGAGTGCTTTGCCGTCGATGGCGCGCTCCCGCGTTTCGTCGCTCAAGCGCTCGATGAGTACCTGCTGTGCTTCAGGCACGACCGCTTGTCGCGCATAGTAGCCGCGGTGCGGCTGCCGGCGCCCAAAGCCGCAACTGACTTCGCCGATGCCTGCGGGCTTTGGCTCAAGAACGCAGCCGCTGCCGCGCAGGCGGCTGGCGCCGAGCCCACGGCGGTCTTCACGACCGGCGCTTCCTGCGCCGGGAACGACGCTGACATCGGTTTCAGCGCCGGCCTCGAAGCGGATCCGGATGGCGCAGACGCGCTGCTGTCCATCAAGCTCGAAGCGTCGCGCCGCTAGTCTGCTCTTAGGATCGACATGCGAGAGTCCGAACGTGAAATGCTCGTTGAGGGCGCATTGAAAATCGGGATCGGCCTGCAAGCGGCCCAAACCGAGTCGCTGCTGCGGCTCGTTGATGAATTGGAACTCGGCAACGCGCAGTTCAATCTCACGGCCATACGCGATCGCCCGGGGATGCTGCGCAAACATGTGCTCGATAGCTTGACTTTGCAGCCATACCTTCGCGGCGAGCGCGTCGCGGATGTCGGCACCGGGGCGGGCTTTCCGGGCTTGCCGCTCGCCATCGTCAATCCGCTGCGGCGGTTCACCCTGATCGAGGCCACCGGCAAGAAGGCCCGATTCGTAGCGCAGGCCGCCGAGCGTATCGGCTGCGGGAATGTGCAAGTCGTGCATTCTCGCGCGGAAAACTATAGGCCGGCCGAACTTTTCGATACAGTGACGGCGCGGGCCCTGGCGTCGCTGACGGATTTCGTAAGCTTTGCCGGCCATTTGTGCGCTCCCGGCGGCCGCTTGCTGGCGATGAAGGGCAAGCTGCCGGAAAATGAAATGTCCGCGCTGCCGGGATCGTTCCGCGTGTCGGCGGTGCAGCGGCTGCATGTGCCGGGCTTAAACGACGAGCGGCATCTCATTGAGCTGGAGCGGCTGAAACGCCACTAGTACATGAAATGGGTCAAGACATGAAACGCGTCATTGCGGTGGCCAACCAAAAAGGCGGGGTCGGCAAGACCACGACGGCGGTCAATCTCGCCGCATCGCTGACGGCCACCAAACGCCGGGTGCTGCTCATTGATCTCGATCCGCAGGGCAACGCCACCATGGGATGCGGCATCGACAAGCATGCGCAGGCGCGCACCAGCTGCGATGTACTGCTCGGCGAATGCAACATGGTTGAAGCCTTGGTCGCGGTCGAGTACGGCGGCTTCATGCTGCTGCCGTCGAACCAGGATCTCACGGCGGCGGAAGTGCGCCTGCTCACCATGCCGGCGGGGCGCGAATTCAAATTGCGCAACGCGCTGCAGCCTGTGCGCGAGGATTTCGACGTGGTGTTGGTCGACTGTCCGCCGTCTCTCAATATGCTGACCTTGAACGCCTTGGTGGCGGCGGATTCGGTGATGGTTCCGATGCAATGCGAGTACTACGCGCTGGAGGGCTTGACGGCCTTGATGCAGACCATCGAGCACATTCGCGACAGCATCAATCCGGATCTGGAAATAGAGGGACTGCTGCGCACCATGTTTGACCCGCGCAACAATCTGGCCACCGAAGTGTCGGCGCAGCTCATAGAGCACTTCGGCGAAAAGGTGTTTCGCACCGTGATTCCGCGCAACGTGCGCCTGGCGGAAGCGCCAAGTTTCGGCAAACCCGCGCTGTTTCACGACAAGGAGTCGCGCGGTGCTCTTGCATACCTGGCGCTGGCCGGCGAAATG
>DATMKO010000263.1:0-2242 GCA_035571175.1 Steroidobacteraceae bacterium
CCCCGCCGCGCTGCAGTCCCATTTCCACCGGGTGCTCGTTGAACAGCGGCTGGCGCATTTGCTTTTCGAGCGAGCCAAGATAAGGGTCTGCCCAGGTAAATGTCGGGTTGTAAGCCACATTGGTGAGGCTCATCGCCGAATGTCGCGTGAATTCGCCGGTCGACCCCTGCGCACGCGCCCTACCGTCCGAGAACGCAAGCTCGGGCCGATGGCAGCTCGCACACGAGTATGTCCTCGTTGCGGACAGCCCGGCGTCGAAGAAAAGACGGCGCCCCAGCTCCACCTTCGCAATGGACATGGGATTGTCGGCAGGTACGGCGGGGCGCGGAAAACCCGGGGGCAGCCGCCACTCGAAGTCCGTGGTCGCTGCCACATCGCCGGCGCAGGCGGCCTGGATCGGCACGCACGCTGCGAGAAAAATCAGCAGCTGGCGAATTTACCGGTCCCTATCTCCAGATCGGCGGCGCGCCGGTGGCCAGCGAAGCGGTTTGCGCCGCCACCGTTTCGCGCTCGTCCATCCATTTGGCGAATGCCTCGACATCCGAGGGCGACAAACCCTGCGCGTCCTTACGCCGCGCGTCGGCCCACTGATGCATCGCCGTCATCAGTTCATTGGCGAGGGGTCTGGAATCGCGGAACAATGCCATGTACGCGTCCTTCGCATCATCGATCCGGTTCAATCCCAGGTAGGCTTCGCCGCGGTACTCGATCGCATCTGCATAGGTGGGGCTGAGTTCCAGTGCCTTGGCATAGGAGCTCAATGCGTCCTCATAGTTGCCAAGATGACGATTGGCAAAGCCGAGATAATTCCATGCCTCATACATTTTTGGATCCAAGCCGACCACGTCAATGAGCTTGGTGACCGCATCGTGGTAGTACTTCTGTGCCTTCTCATGCGCCTTGGCGCTCTTTTCCGGCGTGGCTGCCTTGGCCGCATCGGCATCGCTTTCCTTGGCGTTCTTGATGATGCGTACGGCAGAGTTGTAGCCGATCTTGGCCGCTTCCTGACGGTTGCGCATCGCGCCCTCGGAGGTGACCATGCCGCTGCCGCCGGGGCCGGACGAACCGCCGCTCCCGTGTGCGAAGCCGATTACAGGGGCCACCGCCATGGTGGCGGCGAAAATCAAGCTGCCGAGAAACCTGCGCATGGGAAACTCCCTTCGATGGTCGAATCACCAGCCTTTGAGTACCCGTCTGCCGATTCTAGGTTTAATCGCCGTTGCGGTTCAACTGCTACCCTATTGAGGCCCCATGAGCGCCGCGGGGGGGTGGGGCAGCGCCGCCACTTGCTTCGCGGTCACGCCGGTCTTGTAGTGGTTGTCGAAATGGCTGCGCACATAGTTGACGACGTCGGCGATCTGCGCGTCGCTCAAATGCGCCCCGCGGCTTTCCATCGTTTGGTTGGCGGGTAATCCGAACGGCGGCATGCCGTTGCGGCCGTTCAGCACCGTCAGCGCGGCATACTCCCAGGACACCAATTTTTGGTTGGCGGCGAGTTTCGGATAGGAACCGGCGCCGGCGGCGCCTTGGCCGCCGGCCATGTGGCACCCTGAGCAGATGTGATCATAAATCTCTGCGCCGGTCATCGAGCCGACGCCCGCCCGCGATGTAAACGACGCGTCATCCGCATAGGCGCCGGCCGCCGCGATCGTCACCAGTAAGACCCACATGGGCGCCGCCAATTTGTGCGCCGCCATGGCTTCTCGGCGATTCATGACTTTGCTCCCTGCGCCACCATGCGCTGATGCAGCCGCTGAATTGCGTCGAGCGATGAGGTGACCGCGCCTTCCTGCCAGCCACCCAGGAAGGAAGCATGCTCACCCGCGAGCACAATCCGTCCGTCGATTTTGCACAGGTCGTCGTAATGTTTCTCGCGGGAGTCGGAACTCCACATGCCCATGCAGCCCATGGTGAAGGGCACCCGATGCCACGCGACTGCGACGCCGTTGTCGAATTCCTTACGGTACTGCGGATGGATCTGGCTGCCGTAGTCCAGCACTTTCTGTACGCGCTCCTGCGGGGTCATGGCGGTGAATTCCATCGCGTTCAATCCCCAGATATAGGCGCCGAGCAGCACGCCCTTGCCGCTCTGAAAGCCATAATTCGGATAGCTGATATTGGTGATCGGCAGGTCGGTGTAGGTGATCCCGCCGTAGATATTTTCGTCCTCCTCCCAGAAGCGGCGCTTGAACTGCAAACCCACCTTGATGGCGGCGGCGTAAGGAACCGC
Source organism: Steroidobacteraceae bacterium (assembly GCA_035571175.1). Lineage (GTDB taxonomy): Bacteria > Pseudomonadota > Gammaproteobacteria > Steroidobacterales > Steroidobacteraceae > Bog-1198. The sequence goes on from DATMKO010000263.1 coordinate 2,231, forward strand.
CGCAATCGCCTG
>DATMKO010000264.1:0-7493 GCA_035571175.1 Steroidobacteraceae bacterium
AGTATCCCAAACGGTCGGATCCTTGACCTTGAACTGATATAGGATGCGGTGCGGTCCGACGCGAGTGAACCGTTCGGTGACCGTCAATTCCTTCCAGGCGCCGCGCAAAGCCGTGGCTTGCGGGAAGTTGGTGGTCTCAACCACCAAGGTCGGACCCTCATACCAACCGATCGAGTCGCCCATCCAGGGGCGCTCGCCGTCGGTACGATGCTTGCCGCCGATATGAATGATGCGCACGTCGTGCACCATTTCCACCACGATGGCGACGGTGTCCTTGCTTTGCGCAATCTCGTAGTTATTGTTGTACAGCAACGGCAGCATCACCGGTCCGGCGCTGTAGCCGAAAGACGTCAGGCAGCGCTCTGCCAGCGTCTGATTCTCGGGGTTTTCGCCATAATGCGCGCGCATGAACATATTGGGGACGGTGACGCCGGGCTTGTACGGCGGCAGGCGCCCATCGGGCGGGTCGGTGATGAAAGAGGTCCGCGGTTCGCCGTTGACCCGCATCACGGTGCTGCCGGGGTCGATCCAGGCGGCGTTGTAGCCGCATCCCGCGCCGCTGAACCCGAGGCCGCAGTCATGCGGCAAATCAGTGGTCTTGACCTTGGGATCGCGGGGCGCAGCATCGGCGGCAAACAGTTGCGCAGCTCCGCCCTCGATCTTCTTCACCTCGTCAGGCGTCATGGCCTTGCGGGTGCCGTATTCCTTGGGCCGTTCGAGCGCAGTCAACGTCGCGTTGGTCCAGGTACCTTCGAGATCGGGTTGGCCATAAGCGTTCATCGGCGCTTTGTAGGCCCCGGCTGCCAGGGCGGTTGTGTCTGCGAACACCGCGGGTGCAGCCAGCGCGGCTATGGCCGCGGCGGCTAGCAAGGCGGTAAATCTCTTTGCGTTCATTTCAGGGGCTCCTTACGTAGGTCGCCATACATCAGTTCTTCGACGAACTCGACACATTTGAATTGTTGCAGCCGGGCATCCTCACCCAGGCGGCGATAAATGAGCATGCTCATTTTCCAAGGTCGGGTGAACGTGGCCGGATCGGTGATTTCGGCTTCGTAGTGAATGGTGTTCTCATTCATCATTGTCCAGCGCTCGACCACCTTCATATCGCCGGAATGAAAGTTGCCCGCGCGGTCGAACCAGGTGCCATCGGTCATCCCGGTGACGGTGACGACCAGCGTGTCGCCGTCCCATTTACCCACCGATTGACCCATCCAGCTGTCAATCGGCGCCGGACCCGGATCACTGAACAAAATGTCGCGAACCGCGCCCGCGTACTCGTACGAGATCAAAAAAGTCTTGCCGGATTGCACGATCTGGAACGGCAGGGACATGTAGTTGGCCCGCGGCACTCCCGGCAGGTCGCATTTCACCTCCGGATCGCGCTCCAAATAGTGCGCCCGATTGTCGTCCCTTTTCGCCAGAGCCTCGGGCGTATAGGGAATCGTCCCGCCCACGACCACGCCCATGCCGGCCGGCACCGAGCCAACCGCACCCAAAGCCACGATGGCTTTGGCGGGTACCGGAACAACTGGTCCCGGACGCAGCTCCAGGGCCGCGCTCGCAAGATGCGGCTCGATATTCCAATTCGCCGTGTTCATGACCGACCAGACGCCACTGAAATTCGGGTGGCCGCCCACCCGATCAACCGCTGCACCCGCCGCCGCCTTGTGCGCGGCGCCGCTCGGCGCCGCATTGCTCTGGGTCAGTAACGCGACTGATCCCGTTAAGGTCATCAGAGCCAACACCTTCATGTTCTTATTCAGAAAACTTCCCCTCATTCGCTGGCGACTCATGCTGATTGCCGCGGTTGTTATTTCTCGTTGGGATCGGCGCCATCCTTCGGTGCGCCTGTTCCGCTCGAGCCCATGAATACTTTGCGGCCATCCGTAAATGTCACATCGCGGCCGTTGGCTTTGCAGGCCGGGCGACAGCGGCCATCCTTGGCGCGATAGCCGCGCACGATGATGACCTCGCCGGGCTTCAGCGAGTCTCTCGTGAGACCTTCGCGCAGCAAGGTGTTGGGCGTGCCAGCCTCGATCATCCATTCTTGGGCGACACCGTCGGTGACGACCTCCATATGAACCCAGGTATGCGGGTTGATCCATTCCACCTTGATGACTTTGCCTTGCAACATCAGGGGTTGATTGCCGTCGAACTCGGCCTGAAACGCGTGATGCGCGAACGCCGGCGCGCCGGCCGCCGCCAAGATAAAGGCTGCTGCAAACACTGCAGCTTTGTCAGTACGAAGCTTCATTCGAAAATTCCTCCAGCCAACGACATATTCACGCGAGCCGACCGTGAACGAACAAATCCTGCTTTCGGCGCCGAGCGTTGCTGGACGGCGTGAAACGTGGGCCCTTATAATCGCCGGCTATAATCGCTTTAGATCGCTGTTTTTGCAATACAATTTCAATTACGCCCTTGATTGTTCACGCTTTAATCGGCGCTAGGGCGCGCCGAAGCAACTCGCGGGGGAATCAATGCTCGAGGGACTCGTCACCAAACTCGCCGACACGCCCTGGAGCATCGAACTGCATGAATCGCTCTATATGTATGCGATCACCGAATCCACTCATGTGATAGCCATCATGTTGTTCGTCGGCACCATTGCGATGGTGGATCTGCGGCTGCTGGATATTTCCTTCCGCCAGGTCCCGGTATCCCAAATGCTCTCCAAGATGCTGCCATGGACCGTGGCGGGCTTCGTGGTGCTGGCGATCACCGGCGCGATGTTGTTCCTGGCGATTCCAATTCGGACCTATCACAGCCTGTGGTTCAGGCTCAAATGCATCATGATTCTCATTGCCGCGGTCAATATCGCGATTTTTACCTTCAAAGTGGAGCGCGACAAGGCTGCCTGGGATTTAGGGCCGGTGCCGCGCAAATCCAAAATCTGTGCTGCCATCTCGTTGAGCGCCTGGTTGTGCGTGATCGTTTTCGGCAGGCTCATTGCGTATAACTGGTTCGACTGCGACAACATCAACTCCACAACCATGCTCGAGCTCACCGGCTGCCCCGCGGACGCCGGTTAACCCATGTCCCTCTACCATATGGCTCAATCGATCGAAGCCTCGGCGCTCGGTCAAACCATTCGCGAGTCAACCTGGCTATTCCCGGCGATCGAATCGACCCACCTGCTGGCGCTGGCGCTGCTCGGCGGCGCAGTGCTCATTATTTCTCTATCGGTGCTGGGTGTGGGCTTGAAGGCTTCTGCGGCTGAAATCTACAAGAGCTCGCGTCGCTACATGGATGCCGCGGTCATCACGCTGCTGATCAGCGGCGTTCTGCTTGGAGTGTCCGAGCCGGTGAAGCTCTACGACCGGCAGGCCTTCTGGGTGAAGATGATCTCCATGGTCATTGCCATCGCGTTAACTTATTTCGCCTTCAATCCCATGGTACGGCGCGGCAGCACCGGCTTGGGCGTTCGCAGCGTGACGGTGCTGACGATGGCGGCATGGCTGATGGTTGCGGTGGCGGGCCGCTGGATCGGATTTTCGTGAGCCACGTCAGGCTCGCGATCGCGGCAAGCACCGCAATAATCTGCAGCTTGAGCCTGGCCGCCCTGACCCTCGCACAGCAGGCGGCAACCCAAGCTGCCAACGGCGAGGAGATTTTCAATGCGCGCTGCAAGACCTGTCACGATCCCGCGGTCGAGCGCGCACCCAGCCGGTTGCAGCTGGCGTTTCGCCCGCGCGCGGACATCATCACCTCGCTGACCAGCGGCGTAATGGCGCCCATGGCGCAAGGGCTGGCGCGCGCCGAGATCGAGGCGGTCGCGCTGTATCTTGCGCCAGGCCAACAATCGGGTCCGGCCGGCACCGACACGATGTGCGCCACCCATGGCCCCATCCAAGCCAGTGCTTTCGACTGGCCAAGCTTGGGACTGGATGAAAATTCGAGCCGCTTCCAGCCCAATCCGGGATTTCGCGCCGCCGACGTGTCAAGGCTCAAAGTAAAGTGGGCATTCTCCATGGCTGGCGGCAGCCTACCCACCGTCGTCGGCGATTGGCTGTTCGTCACCAACCGCGGCGGCAAGTTCTACGCGTTGGATGCCAAGACCGGATGCGTGCATTGGGCGCTCGAGGACGCCGCCTCGCGCACCACGCCGATGGTGATTCGATCTTCCATAAGCCCGAGCGGCTGGGCGACTTTCGTGGGAGTCGGAAAACGCGTAGTGCGCGCCGTCGATGCGCAAAGCGGCAATGAGATATGGCACAGCGAATCGCTCGAAAGCCACCCCGCCGCCGGCATCACCGGCACTCCGGTGGTGTCGGGAAATCAAATTTTCGTTCCCATCACTTCGGGCGAGGAACCGGCGGCGATGCAACCGGGCTACGCCTGCTGCTCGTTTCGCGGCAGCCTCGTGGCGCTCAACCTTAAGACCGGCCAGAAGCAGTGGCAGACTTATATGATTACCGAACCGTTGCGGCCGACGCGCAAGAACGCCAACGGCGTGCAGATGCAGGGTCCGGCCGGCGCTCCGATCTGGGCGTCGCCCACGGTCGACGCCAAACGCGGCTTGGTTTATGTAGTCACCGGCGACAGCTACACCGACGTCAACACCGATGGCGATGATGCCATCGTCGCCTTGGAAATGAGCACCGGCAAAGTGCGCTGGAAGAATCAGGTCACCGCGAACGACAATTTCATCATGGGCTGCAGCGGCGCGACCAAGGGCGCCAACTGCCCGACGCCGATAGGTCCGGATTTCGACTTCGGCGCTGCACCGATTTTATTCAAGCACGGATCCAAACAAGTTCTGTTGGCCGGCCAGAAATCCGGCATGGTCTACGGCATCGATCCTGTCAACGGCCGCACCCTGTGGAAGACCTCGGTCGGCGCCGGCTCCGCCTTGGGCGGCGTCGAATGGGGCATCGCTGCAGACAGGAACTATGTGTTCGTTCCGGTCTCCGACATCGGCGAACTCTTCAGCGAAATGGGCATAGCCGCAGGATCGTCCGCGCCGCCCGCATATCCCAGTCCGGGCAGGCCGGGGCTATCGGCTCTCGATCCGTTCACGGGCAAGATCGTCTGGAATACGCCGGCGCCGGTTGCTCCCTGCCATTACGCGGGCGACCGCTCCAAGGACTTCACCAAGGGAGCGTGCGTGCGGGCGCAGTCGGCGGCACCGAGCGCAACGCCAGGCATCGTTTTTTCCGGCACCCTGGATGGCTGGTTTCGAGCCTACGATTCATCGAGCGGAAAGATCGTGTGGGAATTCAGCACCACCGCTCAAACCTACGACACGGTCAACGGCAATGCTGCTCAACCGGGCGGCGGCATCGACGGCATGGGTCCGGCGATCGCCGGCGGCATGGTGTACACGATGTCAGGATTCAACGGCGCTGCGCGCACCGGCAGCAACGGCATCAACGTGCTGCTGGCGTTCTCGATCGACGGGAAATAGCGCTGAGCTCGCCGCTACTCCAGACAAACCACGAGTTTGGCGGAGTGCGTACGCCAATTGATCGGGATCACGAATGATCGTGAATACGGAGTCGTCACCTTCTCCGCGTCGTGCGCGATGATCACCGGCACCGAGATGACGAAATGCTTGCCGAAGTCGCGCCGCGCATTCCCGGAAATGGTGTTCGCCACCTCACCGACGAGATCCTTGATGTTTTCGTCGCTGGTGTCGGTTTCCTGCATGCGCATCAGCAATACGGTGAGCATGCCGCGCGGCGCGGTGAAATAGACGATGCCTTTGCGGGCGCCGGTAATGCCGATTACGCCGGTGTACTCGTAAGCGCCCGGCTTGCCGTCCGTGACCAGGTAAGGCGATCCGACGGTAGCCGACTGTTGCGCGGAGGTTTCGAAGTAGTTCGTCGTTCCTTCGACAAACGTTCGAATTTCTGCTTCTTTGAACATCTCAAGCCTCAGCCAGCAGCTCTTCCAACGCGTCGTTGAGCTGCCGGTCGGTGAAAGGCTTGCAGAGAAATCCATTGGCCCCTTTCTCGATCGCCTCCACCGCGGTTGCCTTGTCGGCAAGAGCGGAAACCACCAAGATCAGCACATTGGAATTGATGGCGATCAATTCCTCGACGCATTCGATGCCGTCCATTTCGGGCATGGTCAAATCCATCGTCACGACATCCGGCTGCGTGCGGCGGAACATTTCCACGGCGGCGCGGCCGTTGCTGGCGGCGCCCACCACCTCGAGGCGCGCGATCTGCTGGGAGCGTTCGATGCGTCGCCGGATGATGTTCGAATCATCGACGATCATGAGCTTCAAAGTGCTTTTGCGGCCGTCGGGGATTTCCATCTAGGCAGCTTCCGTCGATCCGGCGCGCTTCGCCGGCGGCATGCTCAACGTCAGCCGCGTGAATTTTCCGGGCATCGTGCCGACGGAAACCTTGCCGCCGATCTGGTGCATGAGACCGGCCATCATGTTCATCCCCACGCCCCGCCCCGCATCCTTGGTGGCGGTCTCGACCGTGGAAAATCCCGGCTGGAACAGCAGCGAAAACACCTGCTTGGCGTCCAGCGTGGCCGCCTTTTCGGGCGTGATGAATCCTTTCTTCAGCGCCGCCTCCTTGATCCTCTCGGTGGACAAGCCCTGGCCATCGTCTTCGGCGACCAGCTTGTAGCCCGCCTCGCCCAGATCCTGGAACATGAGCTTAAGCGCGCCCCGGGCCGATTTCCCGGCGGCGAGCCGCTCCGTCGGCAGCTCGATGCCGTGCACGATCGCGTTGCGCACCGCCTGCACCGCGATGTCCTTGACTATGCGCCGATACTCATCCGGCACCGTGTCGAAGCCCATGCATTGCAGAGCCGCTTCCTTGTTGTTCTCAGCTGCAACGCGGGCAGTGAGCTGCTGCAGCATGGCTGGTATGCCGCTCTCGGTCCTTGCGTGGATTTCCGCGCTGCCATCCTCGAGTACCGCGGTATCCGTGTGCGATCCTTCGTTGCTGGTTGCACCGTGCAGCTGCGCAAGGCGCGACACCAGGTCGCCAACGGATTGTAGATGCGTCAGCAGGTCGTCGAGTTTGATGACCAGCGGAAGAAAATCGTTGCCGGACAAATCCTCCTTTTCCCGCAGCTTCTTCAAATCGTCTTCGAAGGAATGCGCCCGGGTCTCTATCGAGGACAATCCCAGGGCCGCGGCCTCGCCCTTCACCGAATGCACCTGCCGGAACAAGGTATCCAGCTTCTTGCGGAACGCGGTCTCCTCGCGCGCCGGCTCGCGCAGCACCGCATTGATCATCTTCATGGCGGCATTGGAATCGTTCAGGAAAGAGGCAAGATGCTTCGGATCGACGTGCAGAATGCCCAGCAGCGTATCAACCTGCGCTTGCGCCTGCGATTGCGACGCCTGCAGTTCCCGGGCGAGATCCACGCGCGCGCTGACATCGGACACGGAAACCAACACGTGAGTGATCTTGCCGTCGACGCGCACCCGGTGGAATTCGAATTGCAGATAGCGCGTCGAGAGCTTGCCCTGACCCGAGTCGAAGTGCACTTCGACCTCACCCAGGGGATTGATGCTCTTGACT
>DATMKO010000265.1:0-4280 GCA_035571175.1 Steroidobacteraceae bacterium
CCTGCGACTTGAACAGCTCCATGATGAAGCGATGCGTCTGCTCGAACGGCTCGCGCGGCAGGCTGGGCGTACCCAATCCATCTTGATTGCTGACTATCACGAAGCTGAATCCGGCGCGCTGCAAATCGAGCAGCGCCGTTATGACGCCCGGCATGAGGCGGACTTTGGCCAGGCTGTCCACCTGCTCGTCCGGCGTCTCCTCGTTCAAGGTGCCGTCGCGATCCAGGAATACGATGGGCCGACCGCTCACGGCAACCCTACGCAACGCAACAGCGCATCGTTTTGCGCCCGGGTGCCGACGCTGATGCGCAGCGAGCGGGGTAGGGCGGGATGGGTGCGCAGGTCACGAACGATCAGCCCGCCGGCCATGCTGTTGCTCATGAATCGGTCCGCGTCGCGGCAATCGACCAATAGAAAGTTGGTGTCACTCGGCCAGACTTTATCGACCAGCGGCGATGCGGCGAGCCCCTGGCGCAAATACTCTCGCTCCGTCAACAAGGCATCGAGGCGTGCCTGCGACGCCGCGAGCTGTGCCGGCTCGAGGGCGTGCACGGCCGCCTCCACGCTTGGCTGCGCGAGGCAGTAGGGCGGTATCACGCGCTTTGCCAATTGAATCAATTCCGGAGCCGCCAGCAACGCACCCAGTCGAGCCCCCGCCATTGCATGCGCCTTTGACATGGTCCGTAGGATAGCAAGCGTCTCGAAGCGATCCAGCCACCGCGTCAGGCTCGCCGAGCGCGACCATTCGACATACGCCTCGTCGATGACAACGATGGCTTTGCCGTCAAGCGCCGTGCAGATCTGCTCGAGCGCGCCAGTTCCCAGAAGGTTGGCGGTGGGATTGTTGGGCGAACACAGATACACGAGTTTGATACCGGGCCGCCAGGCCGCCAGCAACCGCTCGGGATCGATGCTCCAATCCTGGTCGCGGTTCAAGGGAAGCTCGACCACGGCGGCTCCCTGAATGCGCGCGGCAACTTCGTACATGCCGAAGGTCGGCGCGCACTGCAGAATTGCGTCGGCTCCGGCGCGCAGGAACACGCGGGCCAGCACGTCAATTGCTTCGTCCGCGCCGCGCGTCGCGAGTACCCGCTCCACGCCGACTCCGTACAGCCGGCCTAAGCGCTCGAGCAGCGCCTGCGGCTGTGGTTCCGGATAGCGATTCAAGCCGGCGCGGGTGTCATCGCCGCTGGGTCTCCACGGTGCCTCATTGGCGTGCAAACGCGTGTGCGTGGGCAGCCACGCGGCATGCGCATACGGCCTGAGCGCGACGATCTCGGAGCGCGCCAATGAGATCACGGCATTCATCAGGATGCCGCCGCCAGCGCCGCCAAGCGAATGCTCACCGCTGCCGCATGCGCGTCCAAGCCCTCGAGACCCGCCAGGACCTGCGCCGTCTCCCCCAAGTCGCGCAGCCCTCCTGGCGAGAGCTCCTGCACGCTGATGCGCTTCTGAAAATCTTCGAGGCACAAACCGCTGTAGGATCGCGCATGGCCATAGGTGGGCAGGGTGTGATTGGGTCCGCTGCAATAATCTCCCATGGATTCCGGCGACCAGTGTCCCAAAAACACGGCGCCCGCCGCACTGACCTTCGCAAGCCACGCGCGGGGCTCGCGAATTTCCAGCAGCAGATGTTCGGGGGCGTACTGGTTGGCGATCCGGAATGCCGTTTCCAGAGTGTCGACCACCAGCAGCCGCACCGCCCGTAGCGACTGCGCCAAAACCACGGCACGCGACAGCTGTGCGCTCTGGCTTCGCAATTCGCGCCTCACGGCCTTGGCAAGCGCGCCGCTGGGAGTGACGAGCAGCGCCTGCGCATCGGGACTATGTTCGGCCTGCGCCAACAGATCAGCCGCGACGAAGTCGGCGCGCGCCGAATCATCGGCGATCACCATGACTTCGGTGACTCCGGCGGGCAAATCCGCCGCCGCACCTGCGGCATCCTGGGCCACCAGGATTTTTGCCGCGGTGACCCAGGCATTGCCGGGCCCAAAAATCTTGTCGCACTTCGGGATGCTGGCCGTGCCATAGGCCATGGCCGCAATCGCTTGCGCGCCGCCTACTTTGAAGACCTGCTCGATGCCGGCTGTGCGCGCCGCGACCAAAACGGCGGAGTCCGCCGCGCCATTGCGGTTCGGCGCCGTGCACATCACGCGCACCGGGCAGCCCGCGATCGCCGCCGGCACCGCCAGCATCAGGGCAGTGGAAGGGAGCGGCGCGGAGCCGGCCGGGACGTAAAGACCCACCGCGCCAATCGGCACGCTGATTCGCTCGCAGACGACCCCAGGCGCGGTTTCCACCCGCAGGGGCGCCGGCATCTGCGCGGCATGGAATCGATGGATGGTCTGCATCGCTCGATCGATGGCGGCATGCTGCTTGGGCTCGAGTGCCTGGTGCGCGAAATCGAATTCCTGCGGCGTCACCCGCAGCCCGCGCAGCCGTGCGCCGTCATATTGTTCGGTGAGCGCGAGCAGCGCGGCGTCGCCTTCGCGGCGCACCCGCGCGATGATGCGGCGCGCGGTTGCGGCGGTGCGCGCGGCGTGCCGCTGCGCCGGGCGCCGCACGGCTTTCAATCGGGCGGCGGCGGACAGGGAGTTCCAATCGAGGATGCGCATGTTGAAGAGACTCGCGTCAGGCCAGCATTTTCTCGACCGGCAGCACCAACACCGAACTTGCGCCGGCGGCCTTCAGCTGCTCCAGAGTCTCCCAGAACACGTTTTCGCGGCACACCGCATGGACTGCGACCCGATCGCCCAGGCCTTCCAGGGGAATGACGGTGGGCGCCTCGCTGCCGGGCAACAGCTTCGCAATCGCCCCGAGAGCGGAGCGGGGCGCATGCAGCATGATGTACTTGCTGCCTTTGACCTGCTCGACGCCGTCGATGCGCATCAGCAGGCGCCGCGTCCATTCCTGCTTCTCCGCAGCGATGGGCACGGGTGTGCGGATCAGAGCCGCCTGGCTCTCGAGCACGATCTGCGCCTGGCGCAGATGATTGGCCGCAAGCGTGGATCCGGTCGAGACCAAGTCGCAAATCAAATCGGCGCGCCGTAGCCGCGGCGCTATTTCCACGGCGCCGGACAGCACCACCACCTCCGCTGCGACGCCGCGTTCGGCGAGAAAGCGCGCCAGGATGTTAGGGTAGGTGGTGGCTATGCGTTTGCCCTGCAGCGATTGCGCACCCTGGTAGTCGAAGCCGTCCGGTACCGCGATGCACAGCTTGCAGCGGCCGAAATCCAGCAGCTGTACCGTGTCGAATAGCGGCCCGATATTGCGCGCTTGAAATGCCAAGCGCTTCTCCTCGACGACATTCAGACCCACCAACCCTAAATCGCACACATCCTCCTGGACCAGGTCCGGAATGTCGTCATCGCGCACGAACAGCACATCGAGCGGCATGTTCTCGCCGTAGCACATCAGCTGGTCCTTGGCGCGGCTGTACTTCAGGCCGCAGCGCGACAGCAATTCCAGCGAGCTGTCGGTGAGCCGGCCGCTTTTTTGCACGGCAATCTTCAGGCGCACGGAGTCGGCGGAACCCGCGGCGTCATGCATTGAGTTTCAGCCGTTCGGTGACCGCCCGGTAGCCGCCGTTTCCCGACATCAGGTAACGCGCGACGCGGCCGATGGTGGTCACGCTGACGCCGGTTTGCCTATGGATCTCGCGGTACGGCAGGCCGCGCTCCAGAAGTTCGACCACCGCCCAGCGGTCCGCCATCGCCTGCAGTTCCGCCGGCGTGCACAAATCGCGAAAAAAGTTGCGGCACTCGTCGACTGAGCGCAGCGCCAGTATCGCGGTGCACAGCGCACGTTCGTGCTGCTGTTCCTGTCGCGGTGTGACCGGTCGATTGGTTTTCATGGCGAGGTCTGCGCGCGGCCCATGGCTCTTCTGATAATGTATTAATGTACTGTTACATTAATACATTGGAAGGGCTGGATCAAGCAATTTGGCGACATTGCCTTGACGCGACGCACGGCGTCTGCCTAAAATTCGCGTAGCTTATCTAGACCGGCTGAGGGAAAGGCCCTTAGAAGCCGGGGCAACCACCCAGACTGTGCAATTTGAGCAGTTGCGGAACGGTGCCAACTCCTGCGGAGCCAAAGGTCGGAAGACTCGAGGATCCGGTAGATAGGCGGCCGATTGTGCGCACCCGCGCAAATCCATTCGGGCAGTGTCGGCGCTCCAGGGGTTATGTCACCTTTAAGGAGCTTGTAGTTTGTGGCCGAAAATCCCTTGAACCCCGTGGACGAGACAATAAGTCTCAATCCCTTCGCCCTGCATTACG
>DATMKO010000266.1:0-7438 GCA_035571175.1 Steroidobacteraceae bacterium
CGAGCGGGCCGGTGGGTGATTTGCGATCGCTTCACCGATGCGACCTATGCCTACCAAGGCGGCGGCCGCGGCGTGCCGACCGTGCAGATCCGCGAGTTGGAAGCCATGGTGCAAGGCGCATTGCGCCCCGATCTCACCGTATTGCTCGACGCACCGGTGGCGCATGCCTTGGCGCGCGCCCGCACGCGCAATGCCGGGGCGGCCGCGGATCGATTTGAACGGGAAAAGAGTGAATTTTTCGAGCGGGTACGGGATGCGTACCTGGCGCGTGCAGCGGCGGAACCCACTCGCATCGCCGTGCTCGACGCAACTCGATCGGTCGATGAAATCGGCGCCGGTATTCTCGCGCTGCTCGGGGCGAGAGCATGGATTTCCTGAGCGCCGATTCCCTGCCGTGGCTGCAGGACGCGCAGCAGCGTCTGCGCTCGTCCCTTGATTCGGGCCGTCTGCCGCATTCGCTATTGGTGCTCGCCGCGCCTGGATTGGGCGCGGAACAACTGGCGCAGTGGATCACCGCTTTGATCTTGTGCGAACGCCCGGGCGCGCGCCCATGCGATGTCTGCGCGGCATGCCGGTTGCTGCGTTCGGACACGCATCCCGATGTGCACGTTCTGCGCCTGGAGGAGGATGCGCAACAGATCAAGGTTGATCAAGTCCGCGAGTTGATTGAATCCTTGGCGCTGAAGAGCTATCGAGGCGGGTTCAAAGTGGGCGTCATCGAGGGAGCCGAGGCCTTGAATGTATATGGCGCAAACGCATTTCTCAAGACGCTCGAGGAGCCGACACCAAACACAATGCTCATCATGATTGCGAGGCCAAACCACCGGCTACCCGCGACCATTGCGAGCCGCTGCCAGCGCCTGACTCTGCGCCCGCCGGCAATGGCGGACGCGGTAAAATGGTTGCAGGCTAAATCGCCGGCCGCGAGTGACTGGCAACCGGCGCTGGCACTGGCCGGCGGCGCGCCTCTGTTGGCGTTGGAATTGGCTGCCTCGGGACTTGCCGAAATCGATGCCGATATGCGAGCGGGCATTGCGGAATTGGCAGATGGCGCGGTCGATGTGACCTTGCTCGCCGAGCGCTGGATAAGATCAAATCCGGCACTGCGTATCACTTGGCTTGAGAACTGGATCACACAGCGCGTACACATGGGGCTCGGAGCCTCTGCTTCGCATCAAACTGCGGAACCAATCCGCTTGCCTGCCGCTTTACTTAAGCCCAAGATACGTGCCTTATTCGAGCTGCTGGACGCTTCGCGTGACATCAGGCGTCTTGCGTCGACCGGCATGAATCAACAATTGGCGCTGGAGGCCTTGCTGGTCGGTGGCCGAGCCGCGCTGGCGAAATGAGTCTCATTGTGGGAATGGTAGGTTGAGAAGTCCAAGTAATAAACCAGGTCTGCTGACGCTTACCATCAAGGACAAAAGCGCGTTGTATCTTGCCTATATGCCGTTCGTGAAAAACGGCGGGCTGTTCATCCCGACGAACAGCAATTATCGATTGGGCGACGAAGTGTTCATGCTGCTCAATCTCATGGGCGAGGAAGAGAAGCTGCCGGTGGCCGGGCGCGTGATTTGGATGACCCCGAAGGGCGCGCAAGGCAAAAGAACCGCCGGCATCGGCGTGCAGTTCAGCGATCAGGACCGCGGCAATACGCAAAAGAAAATCGAGAACTATCTGGCCGGTGCGCTCGGCGGCGATAAACCCACGCACACGATGTGAACGGTTGCGGCGCTAGCGTCGAGGAGCAATCGGCTCGACGTAAACCGGCGCGGGCGGCAGCGCAATCTTGCGCGGCTCGTGCGGCGCTCGGAAGACATACACCAACACGGCGATGATCGCGAGCAGGAACGCCAGGGCCAAGTACTTGTGTTCGGCGAGCACGGAGCGGGGCTTGTGCTCGATCCAAGGCTTGGGAACGTGGCGATTGGGGGGACTAGCCACTGCGTGAGCGAGCAGCCTCGCTCGCCGCGAGCCCGCCTTTCAATACATAGGCCTCGAATCCCCGTTCACTCAAGATATACGCGGCCGCGGAGCTACGCCGTCCGGTATCGCAGCACACGACGTATTGGGTGTTCTTGTCCAGCGCGTTGATCTTCAGACGAATGAAATACAGCGGGATGTTGACCGCGTCGTCGATACGGAAGTTTTGAAACTCGCTGGGCAGGCGCACATCCAGCCACTTGCCGCCTTTTGCCACGATCTCCCGCGCTTTCTCCGGCTCGACCCATTGCAGCAGGGGTTCGTTCAGCAACGTCTGAAAGTCGTTCTTCCCCAGGCGCATCAGCGTGCCGTCGGAGGACATTGTCACCGTTGCATTGCGCTTGGCCTCGGCGATCAAAGCTTCTTCCCCAAAGCTGTCGCCCGGGCCCAGCTCCGCGAGCTTGATGCCCTCTTTGTTCAGCGGCGTCTCGCGCGTCACGATGCACTTGCCCGAAACAACGACATAAAAAAAATCGCCCTCGGTGCCCTGCTTGATGACGATATCGCCGGTGCGATAGTTGATGCGCTGCATGCGCATGAATATGGCTTGAATGTTGGCAGGCGGAATCCGATGGAAGGCCTTGGTCTGCAGCAGCGTGGTCATCCAGTCGCCGGTTACATCCAAGCCGTCGCTGCCGAGTTCGGAAACCTCGTATTGACCGGTTTGGTCCCAGGTCAGCAGCACATCGAGCAGATCGCTGTCGATCATGATGTATTCGATGTCGTTATAAGCGCGCGCCGTGAATTTTCGCGGCAGCCCGGGAGCGAGCGCCGCGCGCGCTTCCGCAGTCCCGGCCTTGATCACCCCCATGATGCGATCATCCGCCCGCAATTCGATCTGGCCGGCCACGAGATAAAACGTGCGTTTGTCGGTATCGCCCTCCTTGAACAGCACGCGGCCTGCGGACAATTCGCGAATCACCGTTTTCCGGGCAAGCGCGTGCAGGTTCTCCGCCTTCAGGCCGTCAAGCGGCGAGAAAGTCCTTAAAATTGCAAGATTGAGTGGTCGTTCGTCCATCGAAGAATTCGTCTGCCCCTAGGCTTTCAACCCTATGATTTTGGAGCTGAATCGTACCATAGGACCTGCCTGCTGCGGCCACGCAGTGGATCACAGAGAGCGGCTGTCAAGGAGAAATGAGCGGCCAGCCCGCGTCCGGGCGAAAGCGCTCTCCGTAGCGCTCCGCGAGTTCGTGCAGCCGGCGAGTGACGATCGCGATGCCGCGTTGCTTCGCATATTGCAGCGGTCCGCCGCGAAAAGGCGCAAAACCGGTTGCAAACACCGCGCCGGCATCCAGCAAATCGGCATCCGCAACGGTGCCTTCGCGCAGGCAGGCAACCGCCTCATTCAACATCGGCAGAATCAGCCGGTCCTGCAGATCCGGGGGCTCGGTGAAGCCCGCCATCTTAAGTTTCTGTGCTTTGCCGTCGCGCCACAGATAAAAGCCTTGGCCGCTCTTGCGCCCGAATTTCTTTTGCTCCACCAAACTGATCAAGATGCGCGGCACTTCGCGCTGAAACGCCGCACCCAACACCCGAGCCACTTGCAAGGATACGTCCAAGCCGACGACGTCAGTGAGCTCTATCGGACCCAATGGCATGCCGAACTGCACGGCCGCGCGGTCGATCACCACGGCAGGAATACCGGCCTCGAGAGCAAACAACGCCTCGTTGACATAGGGGCTGAGAATGCGGTTCACGACGAAACCGGGCGCGCTCTTGCAGGGCAGCGGCAGCTTGTCGAGTCGGCGCGTGAATTGCAGCGCGTCTTGCAGAACCCGCCTGTCCGTGCCGTCACCCTGGACCACTTCCACCAACTGCAGCTGCGCGACGGGGTTGAAGAAATGAATGCCAACCAATCGGCCGGGTGCCTTAAGCTTCTCGGCCAGCGTTTCGATTTTTATGCTCGATGTATTGGTTGCCAAAATCGCCGTGGATTTAAGTTTCGGTTCGAGCTCCGCGTACAGCGCCTGTTTGGCCGCGGCGTTTTCGACGATGGCTTCGATGATCAGGTCCGCAGCCGCAACGCCGGTGCCGTTCACATCCATCTTCAGGCGCGACATCGCTTCGGCCGCCGCGCCCGGGTTCTTCAAGCGCTTCGCAAACAAGGATTTTGCGCGCTCGAGCGCCGGCTGAATCAACTGCTCCGTCCGGTCTTGCAGCGTCACCGTCATGCCTTGATAAGCCGACCAGGCGGCAATATCCCCGCCCATCACGCCGGCGCCGACCACATGCACATGCTTGAATTCGGCGCGGGATTCTGCCCCCAAACTCTTCAGGCGATCTTGCAGCAGAAACACCCGCACCAGATTGCGTGAAGTCGGCGTGCACATCAGTTCGCTGATGGAGCGAGCTTCCGCCTCGTATCCCGCCGCTCCGGCTCCGCCGTGCCGGCGCCACAGGTCGAGAATGGCGTAGGGAGCAGGGTAGTGTTCGCGCCGGACGCTATGATTCAAGGTCATCGCGGTCTGCCGCGCAAGGATTGGGCGCACGGCACCCAGATTCAGGATCCGATCGACCAAGGATGCGGATTTCTTCGGCGGCGCTCGCATCAGCAGCTGCTTGGCCCGCGCCGCGAGTTCATTTCGCGGCACAAGTTCGTCCAGCAGGCCGACCTTCAAGGCGCGTGCCCCCTTGAAGGGGCGGCCTTTGAGCATAATTTCGAGCGCCGCCCGTGCGCCGATCAGCTGAACGGTGCGCACGGTGCCGCCAAATCCCGGATGGATGCCGAGCAGCACCTCCGGCAATCCCAACGTTAAGCCGGGCTCATCCGCGCCGATGCGATAAGTGCAGGCCAGCGCCAATTCCAAACCGCCGCCCAGCGCAAAGCCATGCAGGGCGGCAGCGGTCGGGCAGGGCAGATCCTCGAGCTGCTGCAGAACGGCTTGCCCCGCCCGCACCAACTCGTAGCCCTCTTGCGGCGTGTGGATATTCAAAAATTCCTTGATATCCGCGCCGGCGATGAAGCCGTTGCTTTTTGCGGATTGGACGACGACGCCGGCAGGGCGCAGAGCGGCGATTTCTCCGAGCTTGGCGGCCAATTCGCGCACCACGGTGGCCGACAATACGTTGGTGGAGGCACTCTTCAGGTCGCAAGTGAGCCAGCCGATGCGCTCGGCGTCAATTTGCAGCGACCAGCTGCCGTCGTTCATGCGGCCTGTTGGGCAGACTTCAGTATCGTGAAATCGCAAATCAGAGGCAGATGATCGGAAAACTGCACATCGGGTATTTCGAACCGATTCACTTCGATCTGCGCGCTGTGCAGAATGAAATCGAGCTCTTTGCGCGGGCTGCGGCTGGGATATGAGGGCAGGCCCTGGGCGTTGGCATTCTTCAATCCCGCGGCCTGGGTGAACAGGTAGATCTCATGCTCACCCCAATACGTATTGAAGTCGCCGGCCACGATCACCGGCTTGCGGGTCTTGCGCACCAAATCATAGAGATAGCGCAGCTGATACTGTCGATGGCGGAACTTCAAGGATAAGTGCACCAAGAAGATCGCGATATCGTCGAGCTCAAGTTCGATGATGAGCCGCTTGATGCCGGTGTCGAAATAATGAAATCGCTCGCCCCGCACGCGCGGCGCCGCCAGGAACGCGTTGGCTTGCTTGCGGACGATGGGCACAATCTGATTGACCGACGCCACCCCGTACTTGCATTCATAGGTCGAGTAATGACCCAGCGAGCGCGCGATGAAGTCGGCCTGATTGACCATTCCGGTGCGTATGGAGCCGGTGTCCACTTCGATGAGGCCCACCACGTCCGGATCCTGCTGCTTGATGAAGTCGGTTATACGGGACAAAACTTGACGGCTGGAGCGAAGGTAGCCGGCGCCCGGTACCGGGAGGTGGAATGCCGGGCCGGTTCCGGTCGCATAGCGTATATTGTAAATCAGCAATCGCACCCGACCCATTGTATCGGCGTGCGGTGCTTCGCGCATGACCATCGTCAAGTTACACTAGCGCCATGTCGGCAAATCCCATTCGCCTGTTCGTGACCCACGCCTGGGTGGAGAACGACGACTACACGCGGGTTTTCGAGTACCTCGAAGCATCGGGCACATTTTACTATTTCAACACCAGCCAGCCGCAGGCGAAGCAGCCGATCGACAAGGAATCGCAGCGCGAGGACCTTCGCAGGCAGATTGCACCCTGCGAGGTTGTCATCGTGCTGCCGGCAGTCTATAAGATTGCGCCGGAGTTGGTGCTGTTTCAGATGACCTTTGCCAAAGCCGCCGATCGGCCGATTGTCGCAATGGAGAATTTTGGTTCCACCGCGCCGCTTGCCAAAGCCATCAAAGACCTGGCGGACGAAGTCAGCCCGTGGAACGAGCGCAGTCTGATCGACGCGCTGCGCCGCCAGGCGCGGCACCAGGAGTCGACGCGCTGGGACTCGATCGACTTCAAGCTCGATTGAATCAGTTGCTGGCGATCAGCGCCGGAACATCGAATTCTTGGGGCGCGCAATCCACCGGATGCAATTGCACCACCGTAGTGGGCCGCGTCGCATTGACATGTGTCTTGCACATCTGATCGAACATCTCGACGATCAGGGTGGCGCAATCATCTGCTTCCTGATTCGACATCTTGCGCACCGACGCCGTTACGGCATCCTCGCCGGGCAGCGGCTGAACGCCGCACATACTGCGCATGACCTGCTCGAAACTTTTGCGAATCTCGGCGGGAACTTGATCTTCGGAAAGAGATGACAGGTGTCGCCGGTAGGCGCACACCAAGCGTTGCTTGATCGGAGTCGATCGAACTAATTCGAGGGTGGCACAGTGCAAACATTCCCAGGCGCTGATCATGTAAGACCTACGGTGCTCAAGACGGAAACCTAAAGTGGTTTCGAGGTTGTTACCTTAATGCTGTTCTTGTTAAATCAAGAGTCTGCGACCGGAATATACAAGACAATCGACAAAACGCAACGTGCAATTTGTCAACAAATTGAACTGCGTCCTGGTCGAGTTTCGGGGCGGTTTCCAGCTGGCTTTGTAGAAATCAACTGATATAGTTTCTCTATCTTGTTGAAATATAGCTACAAACTAGCGTTCACCTGCCGGCTGCTGTGCCTCCGCGAGACCTTTGCAAGCTTGATCCAGCCTCACGATAGCTCTGCCGGTGCATCGCCAGTGTTTGCCGAATGATTTGCCCCGATCAACATGTAGACGCCGGGCACGACGAACAATGTGAACAGCGTACCGATGGCAAGCCCGGTGGAGATCACCAGGCCGATTGCGAAGCGGGACGCGGCGCCGGCGCCGCTGGCGAACACCAGTGGTACCACGCCGAGCACCATGGCCGCGGTGGTCATGAGGATGGGCCGTAGACGAACTGACGCAGCCGCCACGATCGCCGCTGCCTTGGTTTTGCCACTGTGCTGCTCCTCATTGGCGACCTCGACGATCAGAATGCCGTGCTTGCTGATCAACCCGATCAGCGTCACCAGCCCGACTTGC
>DATMKO010000267.1:0-8827 GCA_035571175.1 Steroidobacteraceae bacterium
GCCATCGTCATGTCGTGGCGCGGGGTTGCGGGGGCCCATAGCGCGGCAGCCGCCGGCAATGACACCGTCCTTACGCCGCAACCGACGTTGTACTTCGACCGCCGGCAAAGCACCCTCGCCAGCGAACCGCCGGGCCGGCTCGAACTCGTGACGCTCGAAGACGTATACCGCTTTGACCCCGATGATCCGAGCTTGAGCGCAGTACAGCAGCGGCACGTACTCGGAGTCCAGGCCGATATCTGGACCGAGCACATTGCAACGGACAAGCGGGTCGAATGGATGGCGCTGCCGCGCGCGGCAGCGCTTGCTGAAGTCGGTTGGTCGGCGCCGGAGCGTCGCTGGCCGGATTTTCTCGCCCGGCTGCTACCGATGTTCGCCCGCTATCGCGCCTTTGGACTCGGGTATGCCGACAGCGTGTTCGGCATCAACGCAGAGATTGCGCACGGCGCGGCGGGCATCAGCCTGAAACTGTCGAATACGGCCGAGCTCCAGGATTCCGGACTGGGCGCGATACGCTATACGCTGGATCGCAGCGAGCCCACGGGAAGTTCCACGGCCTATGCATCGCCACTCACGCTGCCGGCCGGGACGGAGGTTCGCGCGGCAACCTTCATCGGCGCGGAGCAAGTCTCCCGGACCTGGCAGACGCATCTGGACGCGAGCGCCGGGCGGCTGCGCGACAGCCACGATCTGGAGCTTTGCAGCAACCGGCTCGGACTGCTTCTGGAACCCGCGGGCGCGGCGGGAAATGCCGGCGCCCCGCTCGCCATCGACATCATGAACCCGTGCTGGATCGATCGCGGAGTCGATCTAACGCGCGGGCCCCGTATCATTGCCTCGGTGGCTCCCTTACCCTTCAACTACGAGCTCGGCGCCGATGTCGCCGCCATCGCTGTGGGAAATACGCGCACGCCCGAGGGCGAACTCCAGATCCACGCCGACACTTGCGACAGCGCGGCGATTGCAACGCTGCCGCTGGCGCCGGCGGCCGCGAGCAATGTGCTCACCACTTTGCCGGCGCAGCGCCTGCCGCCGCTCGCAGGCCGGCACGACCTGTGCCTGCGATTCGCGCGCCCGCGCCTCGATCCCATGTGGGCGCTCAATTGGATCGAGATCGAGGAATAGCCGGTGTCCACCCTGAAGATCATGGCGCCGCTGACGGGTTGGTGTGCGCCTCTTGACGAGGTACCCGATCAAGTATTTGCCGGGCGCATGCTGGGCGATGGCCTGGCCATCGATCCCACCAGCGGTGTCGTCATGGCGCCCTGCGCGGGCGAGATCATAACGCTGCCGGCCAGTGCACATGCGGTATCGATACGCACGGCGCAGGGCATCGACGTGTTGATTCACATTGGCATTGACACGGTTGAGCTTCGCGGCCGCGGCTTCGAGCCGCGCGTGCAGCCGGGTGCCATGGTGCGCGCCGGCGATGAACTCATCCGATTCAACCTCGACATCGTGGCGCGCGGCGCCAAAAGTTTGATGACGCCCATCGTCATCGCACCCGTGGACGGTGTGGCCATCAGCCAGCGGCGCGCGCAGGGTCCGGTGACGGCGGGCGAAATTCTGTTCGAGATCGGCCCGATCCCGGAACTCGCAAGCACCCTGTCGCAGCCGTCAACGGCTGCCGCGGCGGCGGAACCGGCCGTGAGTCGCACCCTCAACGTGGCCTTGCGGCACGGACTGCACGCACGCCCCGCAGCGATGCTTGCGAACCGCGCCAAGACCTTTGCCGCACAGGTTTCCCTCAAGGCTCATGGCCGCAGCGCCAACGCACGCAGCGTTGTGGCGGTCATGGCGCTCGGCGTACGCCACGGCGATGGTTTGACCATTCAAGCGATCGGCCCCGATGCGCCGCAGGCTGTCGCGGGAGTGGTGGCGGCACTCGAGGAAGCAGAGACGATAGATGCCGCCGCGGGGGATTCCGCTGCGGCGCCGGCGGCGCCGGCGGCGGGCGCCGCGCCAAGCGCGGCCCCAGCGGGCAGCGGCGTACTCAATGGGATCACGGCGGTGGGCGGATTCGAAGTGGGAAGGGCAACCCGCATCGAACGCCGCAAGATCGACGTGGTTGAACACAGTGCGGATTCCGCCCATGAAGCCGCGGAACTCGAGCGCGCGCTGACCAACGTGCGCTTGAGGCTGCAGCGCGTGGCCGCCACCGGCGGCGCCACGCGGCGCGAGATCATCGAAGCGCATCTCGAATTTTTAAGCGATCCTTCGCTGCAAGAAGCGGCGCACGGACTGATTGCCGCGGGCAAAGGCGCCGGCTTTGCCTGGCGCGGCGCCGTGCGGCAATCGATCTCGGCGCTCGAGGCTCTCGACGATGCGCGCATGCGGGAGCGCGCCGACGATCTGCTCGACGTTGAGGCGCATGTGCTGCTGGCGCTTGCCGGCGAGGCGCGGCCCATGATCATGCCCTTGCCCGAGCACGCGGTATTGCTGGCCGATGATCTGCTGCCGTCCGAGATCACCGCTCTCGATCGCCAGCGTCTCGCCGCCATCTGCCTGGGCGCCGGCGGTACCACCTCGCACGTGGCCATTCTGGCCGCGGCGATGGAAGTTCCCATGCTGGTCGGCATCGGCCCGGGCATGAAGGAAATTGCCGACGGCTCGACCGTGATCGTCGATGCCGATGGCGGTCGACTGCACATCAAGCCCAGCGCCTCAGAAATCGAGCAGGCGCGCGGCGCGGTCGAATCGCGCCGCCTCGCGAGGATCGCGCAACGCGCGGCTGCGCGGACCGAATGCCGCGCGCTCGACGGCACCCGCATCGAGGTGTTCGCCAATCTGGGCAACATTGCGGACGCGGCGGCCGCCGCCCTGAACGGCGCCGAGGGTTGTGGGCTGCTGCGAACCGAATTCCTGTTCATCGACCGCGAGACGGCGCCCGGCGAGGACCAACAACTCGCCGCATACCAAGGCATCGCGAATGCGCTCGGCGATGTGCCGGTTATCCTGCGGCTGATGGATGTCGGCGGCGACAAACCCCTGCGCTATCTCACGCTGCCGCACGAGGATAACCCGGCTCTCGGCATGCGCGGCGTGCGCACCGCCCTCGCGCATCCGGAACTCCTGCGTGCCCAGCTGCGCGCGGCGCTGCGCGTCGTGCCGTTCGGCAAGGTGCGGCTGCTGATACCCATGGTCACGGATGCCGCGGAAATCCGCGCCGTGCGCAGCATGGTTGATGAACTCACACGCGAGCTATCCCTGCCGGGCCGCGTCGAACTGGGTGCGATGATCGAGACGCCGGCGGCCGCGCTGACGGCTGCGCTCATCGGCCGCGAGGTCGAATTCCTATCGATCGGCAGCAACGATCTGACGCAATACACGCTGGCGATGGATCGCGGCCATTCGGAGCTTGCGCGCCGTACCGATGCTCTGCATCCTGCAGTGCTCAAACTCATCGCCTCGACCGCGGATGCCGGCACCGCGGCCGGCAAGCTGGTGGCCGTCTGCGGCGGGGTGGCGGCCGACTCGCAAGCGGTGCCGATTTTATTGGGGTTGGGGGTGCGCGAATTATCGGTGGTACCGGCGGCGATACCGGCGCTCAAGCAGCAAATCCGCGGCTTGCAGATGCTCGAGTGCCGCGAACTCGCGATGCGCTGTCTGGGAGCTGCCTCGGCAGGCGAAGTACGCGCCCTGGTCGAAAAGACGATCGCCAATGGGGGAGGGCCAACATGAATTTACGCTTTGGCGGGCTGCAGCAGCTGGGACGCGCCCTGATGCTGCCGATTGCGGTGCTGCCCATTGCAGGTCTGCTATTGCGCCTCGGCCAGCCCGACTTGCTGAACTGGGCGGCGATGGCCGCCGCCGGAGATGCGATTTTCTCGAACCTCGGGCTGTTATTCGCGGTGGGCGTGGGTGTTGGCCTGGCCCGCGAGAACCACGGAGCGGCGGGCCTCGCCGCCGTGGTCGGCTACCTGGTCACCATTCGCGCGGTCGAAACCATGCTGCACGCGGCCCCGGGCTCCCTCGCCAAGCTCAGCATTCCGGTCGGATTGTTGTCAGGCGTGATCGCGGGCGTCGCCTACAACCGCTACAGCAACATCACATTGCCAAGCTACCTGAGTTTTTTCGGCGGCCGGCGCTTCGTGCCGATCGTCAGTGGAGTTGCCGGACTGCTGCTGGCGGCGGTGGTGGGCTATGCGTGGCCGTTCCTGGAGCGGGGCATGGATGCCACCAGTCAAGCCATCCTGGGTGCCGGATCTCTCGGCCTTTTTGCCTATGGCGTCTTGAATCGCATTTTGATCGTCACCGGACTGCATCACATTCTCAATAATTTCGCCTGGTTTATCGTCGGCGATTATCACGGCGCCACCGGCGATTTGAAGCGCTTCTTCGCCGGCGACCCGACCGCCGGGGCATTCATGTCGGGATTCTTTCCGGTGATGATGTTCGGCCTGCCGGGCGCCTGTCTCGCCATGTATCACACGGCAGAC
The DNA here is from genome assembly GCA_035571175.1 of Steroidobacteraceae bacterium. GTDB lineage: Bacteria > Pseudomonadota > Gammaproteobacteria > Steroidobacterales > Steroidobacteraceae > Bog-1198. The sequence goes on from DATMKO010000267.1 coordinate 4,440, forward strand.
CCAAAGCGGCGCGCGGGCGTTGCAGGCCTGCTGCTGTCGTTGGGTTTGACTTCATTCCTGACGGGCGTCACCGAGCCCGTGGAATTCACCTTCATGTTTCTTGCCCCGGTGCTGTATGCGCTGCATGCGATCGCCACCGGGCTGTCCATGGTGTTGATGAACCTGTTCGGCGTGCGTCTCGGCTTCAGTTTCTCGGCAGGACTCTTCGACTACATATTGAATTTCAGCCGCGCGCAGCGCCCGCTGCTGCTGCTGCCGATCGGCGCGGTGTACTTCGGGCTGTACTACACGGTGTTTCGCGTGGTTATCGTGCGCTGGAATCTTGCGACTCCGGGGCGCGGTGTCGAAGATGCGGATGCGGCGCCGATCATACCCATGACGACCGCCACGCGCGCCAGGGCCTTCGTGACGGCGCTTGGCGGCGCCGGCAACCTGACGGAGGTGGCGGCGTGTACGACGCGCCTGCGCCTCACGTTGATCGACAATAAAGCGATCGACGAGGCCGCGCTCAAGCGCTTGGGCGCGCGCGGCATCCTGCGCTCGGCAACGCAAGGCCTGCAGGTGGTTCTCGGCCCGATCGCGGATCAGGTCGCCGGCGAAATGCGCGACGCGCTGCGCGCGGGTGTTGCGACCGAAGCGAAGCCGGCGCCCGAAGCGTCGCCTGATGCGGCGCGCGAGGCGCCGCGCGATGCACCGCGCGACGCACCGCAAATTCTGGCCGCCCTGGGGGGGCGCGGCAATGTGCTGGATGTCGAGGCGCTTGCAGGTCGTCTCCTGGTGCGCACCGGCCGGCCAGAAATCATCGACGAGCGCGCGCTCGCAACGCTCGGCGTCCGCGGCATCGCTCGCACCGGCGGCGCTTCGATCCAGCTGCTGGTTTCGGGCAGTGCGCTCGATTGGGTACAGCCGCTGCGCCAGTTGTTGCTCCCCGCTTGAGGAATAGGTCATGAGCGATACCGTCACCGCCACTCTTTACAACCGATCGGCCGCGGAATCGGCGCGCGCGCCGGCGCGAACATCTGCATTGCCGCCCTCGATACGCCGCATCGTCGTGGTGGGCGGCGGCACCGCCGGATGGATGACGGCCTTGATCCTGGCGCGTTCACTCATCGAGCACGGCGTGGAGATCTCGGTGGTCGAGTCCCCTACGGTAGGCATCATCGGCGTCGGCGAAGGCTCGACGCCGTGGCTGCGCGGGTTCTTCGATAGCTTGGGGATAGAGGAAGCGGAATGGATGCCCGAATGTCACGCCACTTACAAATGCGGCATAACATTCGACGGCTGGTCCACCAAGCCGGGATTCGAAAGCTACTTTCATCCGTTTGCGTCCATGCTCGACAACCTGACGATGACGCAATTCGTCCACAACGTCGACGCGCGGGTCAACGGCGCCGCTGTCTGCGCTCATCCCGACCGCTTCTTCATCGCGACACGCCTTGCAAGAAAAAACCTGGCGCCAAAACCGGCCGAACACTTCCCGTTCGATATCTGGCATGGCTATCACTTCGATGCCGTGCTTCTGGGACAGTTTCTGCACAAGAAAGCCCTGCAGCGCGGCGTGCGCTACCAGCCCGCGCATGTGACCCATGCCAATCAGGATGAGCAGGGCGCCATTTCATCCGTGGACACGCAAGAAGGCCTGAAGATCGCCGCCGACATTTTTGTCGATTGCACGGGCTTTGCAGGTTTGTTGATCAACCAGGCTTTGCAGACCCCCTACATCAGTTTTGCCGAGAATTTGTTCAACGACGCCGCGGTCGCGATGCCGACGCCGATCGGCACGGCGGTGCCGTCGCAGACCGTGTCCACCGCCATGAAGCACGGCTGGGCCTGGAAGATTCCGCTGACCGAGCGCTTCGGCAATGGCTACGTCTACAGCTCGCAGTTCTGCACCGCGGATCAAGCGGAGCACGAACTGCGCGAGCGCCTCGGGCTGCTGGAATCGGATACCCCGGCGCGGCACCTGAAAATGAAGATCGGACGCGTGACCAAACACTGGAATAGAAACTGCGTCGCGGTGGGACTGTCGCAGGGATTCATAGAACCCCTGGAAGCCACCGCGCTGCTCTTCATCCAGCAGACCGCGGCGGCGTTCACCGAGGCCCTGCTGCAAGGAGACTTGAGCGAGGCGGCGCACGACCGCTTCAACGCGCGCGTCAACGAGCACTTCGAGGGTACGCGCGACTACATCGTGACGCACTACAAGACCAACAGCCGCACCGATACGGACTACTGGCGCGCCAACGCAGCCAACCTCAATTTGTCGGAGCCGTTGAAGCAGCTATTGAGCCTCTGGATGTCCGGCAAGGGCATCGCGCCGCCGGTTCGCAAGCAAATGCTGGGCCGCGGCTATCCGGTGTTTTCGTGGTATTCCATCATGGCCGGCATGGGCATATTTCCGGAGCCGGGCACCCTGCATCCTCCGCAGGGTAAAGAGAATGCCTACCGGGTCTCCGAAATCGACAATCTCCTCGATCGCAGCGCCGCCAACTACCGCGATCACCGCGAGGTCTTGAATAGCATTCCGCCGCGCCGCGAAAACGAAACCCTGCAGGTTTATTTCTGGTGACGATGGCGGCCATCCGCGAAGTCAAGGGGCTCGACGCCGCGGGCATAAGGCGCGACGTGCTGCCGGACAAGCGTCCAGCCGTGTTGCGGGGCATCGTCCGCGACTGGCCGGCCGTTCGCGCAGCTGCCGAGTCGCCTGCGGCAGCGGTTCGATACCTCAAGCGCTTCGACAGCGGCGCGCCGGTCGATGCGCTCATGACCGCGCCCGATATCGACGGTCAGATTTTCTACAACGACACCATGAGCGGATTTAATTTCCATCGCAATCGACTACCGCTGTCGGCAATAGCCGAACAAGTGCTGCGCTATGCCCATTTTGCCAAGTCGCCTGCGGTCGCGGCGCAGAGCGCGCTGATCCGCGATTGCCTCCCAGGCTTCGACAAGGAGAATCGCTTGGGATTGGTGGCTGACAATGTGCTGCCGCGCATCTGGCTGGGCAATCAAATCACCACGCCGACTCATGTCGATGAATGGAACAACATCGGCTGCGTGGTTGCCGGCCGCCGACGCTTCACGCTGTTCCCTCCGGAACAGATTGCAAACCTGTACATCGGTCCCCTGGATTTCGCTCCAACCGGAGCGGCGATGAGCCTGGTCTCGCTGCGCCATCCGGACTTCGATCGGTATCCCAAGTTTCGCGAGGCACTCGCGGCGGCGCAATCGGCCGAGGTCGGAGCGGGAGATGCGCTATACATTCCGCCGCTCTGGTGGCATCACGTCGAGTCGCTGGAACCATTCAATGTGCTGGTGAACTACTGGTGGCATGATTTGACGGGCGACGGCGCCGGCGCCGATTCGGCATTCGATGCATTGGTGCACGGAATCTTGAGCATCCGCGCCCTGCCCCCTGCGACCCGCCGCGCGTGGGGCGCTTTGTTCGAGCACTATGTGTTCGGCGCGGGTGCAGGCGTGCTCGAGCATATACCGCAGGAACGGCACGGCATGCTCGGCGAATTGTCGCCTGAACAGCAGGCAGCCTTGCGCGCGCACTTGATGCGGCGACTGGGGCGCTGACGCAGCTGGTTCGCCGTAGGAATCCTCCGACACGAGCCCTTTTAAGACATCTCCTACGTGGGATCGGCGAGACCACCGAATGTGGCGGACAGCGCTTGGTGTTCAACTGCGCCGGTGGGCACGACTGTTAAAAATCAAGTTCTCATGGCCGCGGCAGCCGGGCTTGCGGGACTGTTTTTGCTCAATGCGGCGTCAGCGGCTCCCCCGCCGGGCCGGCAACCGCAAATTCAGGGCCGGCAGCTGGACTTGAGCGCCCCGGCGCATGTGATCGAGAACCCAATCAAAGTTTCCGCTGTTTCATCAATGTCGCATCAGCAAACCGTCGCGTCACCGGAGCAAGGTCGCTTTGCAAGCTTGGGGTTGGGATCCATACCCACGCAACCCAGCCTGGAAGAGCGCCTGCGCCTTGCCCGCCGCGACGGATTGCCGGTCGCACGCCTTTGGGAAAGCAAGTCGGCGTTGCTGCACTTCGGGTTCAGCCAAAAAGGCAGGCCCGGCCTGTGGATCATGCAAAAAACACGTTGAATCAGCCGGCGTTGAATCAGCCGGCGTTACCGACAGGCGCCCGCTTTTGCAGGGACAACAACAAGAATGCCGCGGCGAGCACGAAGTACGCCGCGCAGAATTGGATCGCGACATCCCGCGCCGTTGCGTGCAACTGCCACAGCGCATAGGCGCTGCCATCGACACGCACCGAGTGAATGATGCCGAAAAAACTCAAAGCGCCTCCGGCGCATAGATAAGCCGCCGCGGCGCGCAGCCGGCGTTCAGTCATTTCCACCACAAACGCCGCCCAGATGGTGGCG
>DATMKO010000268.1:0-3302 GCA_035571175.1 Steroidobacteraceae bacterium
TCTGGGATACCGACGCCAACAACGGCGTCTTGATTTATGTGCAGCTCGCGGATCGCCACGTCGAAATCGTCGCGGATCGCGGCTTCCGGGGCAAGGTCAGCCCGGCCGAGTGGGCAGCCGTGTGCCGGCTCATGGAAGGGCATTTTCGCGGCGGCCGGTTTCAAGCCGGTTCGATCGCCGGCATCGAGGCCATCGGCGAGCTCTTGGCGCGCCACTTTCCGGCGCGATCGGATCCATCGGCGCACAATCATAATAATGAATTGCCTGATCGCCCGGCTTTGTTGTAGATGGAATCGATGGCCAATCAATTCATCGCCTTGATTCAAAGGACTTTGTGGCTCGCCCTGTGCATCGGCGCCATCGGCAGCGCCGGATGCTCGTTGTTTCGCCCCGTTCCGAAGGAACCGCCGCCGGTGGTCAAGACGGTGCCGCCGCCCAAACCGGAATTGCCCAAGCCAACCCAAACACATTACTTCGCAGTGGATCAGGGCAGCGGCGTCGTGGGCTACGTGCAACGAACGATCATCAGCAAGGAAGACACGCTGCCGGATGTCGCCCGCCGTTTCGATGTGGGCTACGAGGAGATGCTCACGGCCAACCCGGGCGTGGATCCTTGGTTGCCCGGCGCCGGCCGAGAGGTGGTTGTGCCGACGCAGTTCGTGTTGCCGGCAGCGCCCCATGAAGGCGTCGTGGTGAACGTGGCGGCGATGCGCATTTTTTATTACCCGCCTCACAAAAAAGGCGAGCCGGAGACCGTTTATACGCATCCGCTAGGCATCGGCAAGGTGGGCTGGAAGACTCCCGAAGGCACGACGAAGATCATCGCGCGTCAGAAGGATCCGATTTGGGTGGTGCCGAAGTCGGTTCGCGATGAGCATGCGGAGAGTGGTGAGCAGCTTCCCGCCCAGGTGCCTCCGGGACCGGATAATCCGTTGGGACAATACGAGTTTCGTCTCGGATGGCCCAGCTATCTGATTCATGGCACCAACAAGCCTTACGGCGTCGGCATGCGTTCGAGTCACGGTTGTATGCGCCTGTATCCGGAGGACATTGCCGTGTTTTTCGATCTGATCCCGATCGGCACCAAGGTCACCGTGGTCAATCAGCCGTATCTGTTCGGCTGGCGCGACGGCACGTTGTACTTCCAAGCCTATACCGTCATGGAAGACGACTCGCGCAATTGGTCCAACGACCGCAAGCGCCTGCTCGCCAATTTGCTGAGTCCAAAACTGCGCGCCAAGATTGCCGCGCACGACGAGGAGATTGACTGGCAGCGTGTCGGTGATTTGGCGCACACGCCGCGCGCCGTGCCCGTGCCCATCACCGGCGGCCGCGACGGAATCGATGCCGTCATCGCGCAATCGTTGCAGGTTCAGGACATCCTGCCGGCCGGGTCCAATTGGGACGGCCAGTCCGGCTTGCTGGTGGACGAGAAGACATTCAACGAATTGCTGAATGGACGCGACAAGCAGGCCCCGCCTGCCGCGCCGACGCCGCAGTCGCCAACGCAGCCGCAGACTCAGGCCGCCGTTCATTAAGGATTTGAATTCAATGAGGCGTCGGGCTGTTGCGGTTCTCGCGCTGTTAGCTTGCGGCGGCGCTTCCTTCGGCGCGCAGCACACCGCGGATAACGGACCCATCGATCCTGGATTCGACTATCACTCCTACGCCAACGTCGATCAGTTTCGGGCCACGCATTTGGAACTCGAAATGCGCGTCGATTTCGAGGCCAAGACCATTACCGGAGTTGCCGGATTTGAATTCAAGCGCCTGGATCCGCGCGCCACCCAGCTCGTGCTCGATACCAAAGGCCTGATGATCAACGATGTACGGCAAAAAGCCAGCAACGTGTTGGGAGCAACGGCTAAAAACCAAACCATCTGGGTCAGCCGGCCGTTTCATCTCGAGAAACCGGATCCCATTCTCGGCAGCGCGCTGGTCATCGAATTGCCGCCCTCGAGGCAAGGCACTGAAGTCATCAGGGTGGACTATGAAACCACGCCGGCCTCCTCGGCGCTGCAATGGCTGACCTCGAAGCAGTCCCCGTGGCACAAAGACTTTCTTTATACCGTGTCGGAGCCCATCGCGGCCCGCACCTGGATTCCCCTGCAGGACACGCCGCAAGTGCGCGCGACTTACAAGGCTCACGTCTATACCGACTCGCACATGCGGGCGTTCATGAGCGCTGAGAATGATCCGAAGGCGAAGCGCACCGGCGAATACTTCTTTGTCATGACGCAGGCCGTGCCTTCCTATTCGATCGCGCTGGCAGTCGGCGATCTGGAATTCAAGGAAACCGGCCCGCGAAGCGGCGTCTATGCTGACAAATCCTTGATCAAGCCGGCCGCCAAAGAGTTCGCGGATGCCGAATCGATGATTCAGGCCGGCGAGAAGGTATTCGGGCCGTATCGCGGCACCCGCTTCGACATCTTGGTGATGCCGCCGAGTTTTCCCGTAGGCGGTGCGCCAAATCCGCGGCTGGCATTCATCTCACCTACCGTCATCGCGGGCGACAAGAGTTTGGTGGCGGCGATCGCGCACCAGCTTGCGCACTCCTGGTCCGGCAGTTTGGTTGGCAATGCCACGTGGCGCGATCTATGGCTGAATGAGGGGTTCAGCGACTACCTGCAGGGCCGCATCATGACGGCGCTGTACGGCGAATCACGATCTTCCATGGAAGCCGCGCTCGGGCTGCAGTCCTTGCGGGCCGGCGTTGCGAAACTCAATTCCGCCGATCAAGTGCTGGCGATCGATCTGCGCGATCGCGATCCCGGCGAGGGGTTCACCGAGATTCCCTATGAGAAGGGGCGGTTGTTCTTGAATTATCTCGACGCCAAATTTGGCCGCGAGCGCTTCGATCAGTTCTTACACGACTACTTCGATCATTTTGCAACCAAGAGTGTTGCCAGCGAGCAGTTCCTGGCCTACCTGCAGGAAAATCTGCTCGATCGCTATCCCGGCATCGTCTCCCTGCAGCAAGCCAATGCCTGGGTCTTCAGTCCGGGTATCCCGGCGGATGCCGTCCTGCCGACGAACGCGATTTTTCAACCCGTGGAAGATGCCAGGGCGGCTTGGCTCGCCGGCAAGCTGCAGCTCAAGAAATTCGGACTCGAGTGGGCGGCGCCGCAATGGCGGTACTTCCTCGATGGGCTGCCCGCCACCCTGAGTGCTGTGCAACTCGCGGACTTGGACAAGGCGTACAGCTTTAGCAAGAGTCCGAATGACGAGATCGAACAAAGTTGGTTCAAGCTGGCGATCGCTCACGACTATCAGCCGGGCTTTGCACCCTTGGAGGAGTACCT
>DATMKO010000269.1:0-4164 GCA_035571175.1 Steroidobacteraceae bacterium
AAATCGCGACCGGCTTGGAAAGGTCAACGGCAAACCAGGCAGCCGCGGCCAGCAGCGCCATGATGAAGCCGATGATGAATGCGGCGTTCCAGGCGTGATGGCCCGACAGGTACGCCACGATTGGAACACCAATGATGCCGCCAAGATTGCCGCCGGTGTTCATGACGCCGGTGGCGGCCATGGTGTCCGCTTGCGCGACGTGCGTGGTTCCACCCCAGTACGAGCCCTCGGTCACCTCGATGGCCATGAAACTCAAGGTCAACGCCGCGACCGCGACGTAAGGATTGCTGCTATACACCGCGAACAGAAGCAGCATTCCGGCGACCGGCAGCGCAATCAGCGGCGCGAGCCTGTACCCCCAGCGGATGCCGAAACGCGTACACAGTGCCTCGGTGAGACCTCCGCCGCAGCCTGCGCCGAGCGCGGCACCCAGGGGCGGCAGACTTGCGAGCACGCCGCCTTCGAGAGCCGTGAAATGCCGCTCCTGAATCAAGTAAAGAAATGACCAGTTCGCGACCAGATAATACGCATAGTTCATGCAAACGTAGGATAGTGTCAGCAGCGCAATTTCGCGATTGAGGAGAATTCGCAGCGCCCGTCGCACACTGATGCTGGAATCCGCCGGCGGAATGTGGACGACGTCGAGTTCGCCGAGTTCGATGGCCGACACGGATGGATGTTCGCGCGGCGTGTTGCGGCCATACCAGGCCCAGATCGCAATCAAGGCCAGCGGCGGCAGCGCCCACCAGAAAAGCGCTCTTTGCCAGCCCAACACGTGCATGAAGACCACCAGCAGGGGCGGGGCCAATGCCGCGCCTACCTGCGCCGACATCACATTCACGCCGTTGGCAAAAGCCCAGCGATTGGCCGGCAGCCAGGATTCAATGACTCCGGCGATGACAGGAAAAAATGGCGCGTGCGCGGCGCCAAGTATGAACTGCGAGGACACCAGAATCGCAAACAGCGCTGTCCCTGATAAAAGGTTAGGAGCCAGCGGCACCACCACGGTGGCCGCAACCGCAATCAGCGACAGTATGGTCAGCGCACGCCGCGCCCCGACGCGTTGTCCAAACACCCCGCCGGGAAACTGCATCATCGCGTAGCTCAGGACAAAGGCCCACTGCAGCATTCCGATCTGCATCTGGCTTAAGGAAAGCTCGGGCATGATCCGCTCGGCAGCCACGGTCAGGCTGCGCTGCTGGAAGTAGAGGACCGCGGCAAAACCGTTCAGCAGCCAGAAGATGCGCCAGCGGATGCGGGGCCGGCGCAGCGGAGGACGTTCGGAGATCAACTTGCCAATGGCGGCCTGGGAGATCAGGGGTCCGCTCCCAGCCGCGAGGGAAATCCTGGGGCGCGCAATGGCGTTGCGACCGCATCTTCCAGCAACTTGACGATCATCGATGAGAAGGCGCCGCCACCATACTTGGCTCGACCCTCAATGAAGATCTGCTGCATCAGGCCGGCGAGCCGCAGCGGCACACCGAACCGACGTCCGTACTCCAGGGCGAATCCGGCGTCTTTGCAGGCGAGATCCATGGTAAAGCCAATATCATAGCTGCCGTTGAGAATCACCTGGCTTTCGGTTTCGTGGACGAAACTGTTGCCGGAGCTCGCGGCGATCGCGTCGAATGCAGCGCGCAGATCAACGCCGGCTTTGGCGCACAGCATGAGTGCTTCGCCGGCCGCAATCAGATGTATGAATGCCAGCATGTTGGTCACCACCTTGGTGACCGCCGCTTGCTCGATTCCACCCAGATAAATGATGCGCCCACCCATGGCCTTAAGCGCCGGCTCGTGCCTGGTATATATCTCGGGCGCGCCGCCGACCAATACCGTGATGTCGCCGGCGGCAGCCCGATGCACGCCGCCGGTGACGGGGCAGGCGAGGGTGGAAATGCCCCGCGACTCTGCCTTGGCCGCCAGCGCCTCGATCTCAGCGAAGTCGTTGGTGCTCATTTCGATCCAGGTACTGCCGGGCTTAAGGGCCGGCAGAGCCTGACTTAGAACCTCCGCCGTGGCCGCCGGCGAGGGCAGGCACGTGATCAGGCAATCGCTGATCTTGGCCAGTTCGGCTACGGAATCCGCCCAATGCGCTCCGGCTGCCAGCACCGCGTCGGCAGCGGACCGCTGCAAGTCGAAGACTTCGAGCTGAAAGCCGCCGCGCGCCAGATTGACCGCGAGGTGCCCACCCAGAGACCCCAGTCCGATGAAACCGTAGCGCAACGTTGACTCCCGGTTATCCCAGTGGCCGATCGCTCATCTCCAAATGCAGCGGACCGTCCTCGATATAGGCATTGGCGCGTGCCACCGCTTCGTTGAGTTCAACCCCAAGTCCCGGCGCCGCCGGCGGGATGACGTAGCCTTGTTCCCAGCGAATCGGAGTTTTGAGCAGCTGGGCGTGAATCCCGCCCCACTGCTGAATGCTCTCCAGGATCAGGAAGTTGGGCGAGCAGGTGGCGATCTGGATGTTCGCCGCACCCACCACCGGGCCGCAATAAAGATGCGGCGCGATTTGCGCGTAATGCACTTCGGCCAACGCCGCGACTTTTTTTGCCTCGAGCAAACCACCGACGCGGCCCAGGTTCATTTGTATGATGTTGGCCGCGCCGCTCGCCAGTACCCGCGCGAACTCGTACTTGGTGGTCAAGCGTTCGCCGGTGGCGATGGGAATGCTGGTGCCGCGCGCCACGATCGCCATCTGCTCCGGCATGTCCGGCGGCACCGGCTCTTCGAACCACAGGGGATCGTAGGGCTCGAGCTGCTTCGCCAGACGAATGGCGCCCGAGGTTGTGAACTGACCGTGCGTCCCGACGAGCAGATCGGCGCGCCGTCCCACCGCTTCGCGCACCATTCGCACCAAACGCACGGTGCGTTCCAGCGCTTCCTGGGTGGGTTGCCGCGGATCGTAGGCGGAATAGCCGCCGGTGGGGTCGAATTTGAGTCCGGTGAACCCTTCAGCCACGTATTCGGCCGCGCGCTGCGCCGAGCGATCCGCATCGTGATAGAACTCCACGCCTTCATTGGCGGCAGGATACAAGTACGTATAGCTGCGCAAGCGCTCGTGAACCTTGCCGCCGAGAAGATTGTAAATTGGCTGCTCGACAGCCTTGCCGATGATATCCCAGCACGCCATTTCCAGTCCGCTGATGACGCTCACCAGCGAGAGGTCGGGGCGCAGGCTGAAACCCGAGCCATAGCTTTCGCGCCACATCGACTCGATCTGGAATGGATCGCGCCCGGCGAAGCGCCGCGCAAACAGGTCTTCGATCATCGCCGCCAACACTTTCGGACCAAACGTGGCGGCATAGACTTCGCCGACTCCTTCGATGCCGCAGGCGGTCTTCAATTTCAGAAACACGAAGTAGCGGCCGCCAAAACCGGGCGGCGGATTGTTCACGAGGAACACTGTGACACTGTCGAGCTTCATTTGCGGCCCTTCCTGGTTTTTTTCATCCGTGCAGAATTAAATCAGCGGCTCGTTGCGCCACCATGATGGCCGGCGCATTGGTATTGGCCGAGGTAACAGTCGGAAACACCGATGCGTCCACCACGCGCAGGCGATCTACGCCATGCACACGCAAGCATTCATCGACGACGGAATCGCCCGCGGCGCTCCCCATGCGGCAGGTGCTGACCGGGTGGTACACCGTGGTGCCGCGCGCGCGAAAATCGGCGATGAGGTCGGCCGGCTGCATTGCATTAAGATCGGGCGCGATGGGTTCCCGTATCAATGACTTGATCGCCCGCGTGCGCGCGATCGCCTGCAGCAGGCGGCCGCCGTGCACCACATCGGCGACGTCTTTGTCGGTGGATAGATAGTTGGGTGCGATATTGGGCGGCTTGCGAAAGTCGGCACTCGCGATGTCGATGCGGCCAACGCTGGTCGGCCGGGTCGGCTGGAAGCACAGGTAGAAACCGGGAAAGGCATCCACTTCAATCCGGGCGCGGGTTGCATCGCCCGCAGCGTAGGTCACGGGATTGAAATACAACTGCACATCCGGGCGCGTGCCTTGGCGGTCGGCGCGCGCGAATCCGCCGAATTGGTTCACGCTCAAGGCCAAGGGTCCGCGCCTCGCAATCAGATACTTGAGACCTGCGCGCAGTTTGGCCAGCGTCGAGTGCAGTTCATTGTTCAAGGTGGGTTGCGTGGCTTTGAACGAATAC
>DATMKO010000270.1:0-7944 GCA_035571175.1 Steroidobacteraceae bacterium
GCGGGCGGCCGGCTCAACCAGCCTGCATGTGGTGGGCAATCCTCATGCCGAGAAGTTTTATCTGGCGTGCGGATTCAAGCTGTTCGGTACTTTTGATACTCGCTTCGGACCCGGACTGCTGTTGCGCCGATCGCTTTGACGAACCAGCGGTCGCGTCTCCAACACGCGTTACTCCACCGCGACCGGAATGCCGGCAAATTTTCCCGCCCAAGCTTTGGGTCCGGTCGAGTGCACCGATTCGCCGGCCGCCGTCACCGCCACGGTGACCGGCATGTCCTTGACTTCGAATTCATATACGGCCTCCATACCCAGGTCGGCAAATGCAACGATGCGGCTGCCGCGAATGGCATTGGAGACGAGAAATGCCGCGCCGCCGACCGCGATCAAATAGGCGCAACGATGCTTCGCGATCGATTCCACGGTTTCGGGTCCGCGCTCGGCCTTGCCGATCATCGCCAGCAGCCCGGACTTGCCCAGCATGGTGTCGGTAAATCGATCCATGCGATTGGCCGTGGTCGGACCCGCAGGCCCCACGACTTCAGTTCCGACCGGATCAACGGGTCCGACGTAATAAATGACCCGACCGGTAAAATCCAGACCGTCCGGCAGCGGCTTGCCGGCATCGAGCAACGCGCAGATGCGCTTGTGCGCGGCGTCGCGGCCCGTCAACAGCTTGCCCGAGAGCAGCAAACGTTCGCCCGGCTTCCAGCTGGCGATTTGTTGCTTGGTCAGGCTGTCGAGTGCAACCCGTCGGGCGCTCACATCGGGCGACCACTGAACCTTCGGCCACAGATCCAGATCCGGCGGCGTGAGAACCGCCGGACCTTCGCCAGTCAGGGTGAAGTGGATATGGCGGGTCGCGGCGCAGTTGGGAATCACGGCGACCGGCAGGGACGCCGCGTGGGTCGGGTAATCCAAGACTTTGACATCGAGCACGGTGGTCAGTCCGCCGAGACCCTGCGCGCCGATGCCGAGGGCGTTGACGCGCTGGTACACCTCGAGGCGCAGCTCTTCCAGTTGGGTTTTCGGTCCGCGTGCGATGAGATCGGCGATGTCGATGGGCTCCATCAACGATTTCTTGGCGAGCAGCATGGCCTTCTCGGCGCTGCCGCCGATGCCCAACCCCAACATTCCCGGAGGACACCAGCCCGCGCCCATTTCGGGCACCATCTCCAACACCCAATCGGCAACGGAGTCCGATGGGTTCAGCATGGCGAACATGGATTTGTTCTCGGACCCGCCGCCTTTGGCGGCGACCGTGATATCGAGGTGCTCGCCCGGAACCAGCTCGGTGTGAATCACGGCAGGCGTGTTGTCGCGGGTATTGCCGCGCTTGAATGCCGGGTCGGCGACGATGGACGCCCGCAGCTTGTTGTCGGGATCAAGATAAGCCCGCCGCACGCCTGCGTTGATCATGCCTGGAAGATCGAGCTTTGCATCCCAGCGCACGCCCATTCCCACGCTGACGAACACCACGACGATGCCGGTGTCCTGGCAGATGGGCCGGTGTCCCTCGGCGCACATGCGTGAATTGGTGAGAATCTGCGCAATGGCATCGCGCGCGGACGGACTCTGCTCGACGGCGTAGGCGCGCCCCATGGCACGGATGAAGTCCGGCGTGTGGTAATACGAGATGTACTGCAAGGCGTCGGCGACGCTGGCAATGACATCGGCTTCGCGAATCACGCTCATGTAAGTCCACCGAAAGTCGACCTGGGCCCCAAATCTATCAAGGAGCGGCCTGTGGCGGGTAGCAAATCCCATACAATCCGCATAAATCGGAGATTCGCATGCGCTTCATGGGGGGCATCGTATTCATTGCCTTTGGCCTGACTGCACAGTGGGCGCGGCCCGCCGTCGCGCCAAATCAAGAAACGCTGCCCCTGCATGAGTGCCGACTCGAACATCCGTTGCAATTGACTTCGATTACCGCGCGCTGCGGTACCTTGAGCGTGCCGGAAGATCGCGATCACCCGGAGGGCGCAGCCATCGAGCTGAATGTGGCCGTGGTGCCGGCGCTAAATCGGCGCAGCACCGCGGCGCCGCTGTTTCTGCTGGCGGGCGGACCCGGACAAAGCGCGGTGCAGTCGTATGTGGCGACAGCCTCCGCGTTCGCGCGCATCAACCGCAATCACGCCATCGTGTTGCTGGATCAGCGCGGCACCGGGCAATCGAGTCTCTTGTCCTGCGAATATCCTGAGGACTGGCGGCAGCCTGCGGATCCGCTGCCAGCCTTGCGTCAAGCGACCATCGCCTGCCTCGAGAAGCTGGGGCAGCGCGTGCGCTTCTACACCACCAGCGTGGCAGTGCGCGATCTGGAGGACGTGCGCGCGGCCTTGGGCTACCCGGAGATCAATTTGTACGGCGGCTCGTACGGCACGCGCGTCGCGGAACTTTACATGCGCCGCTTTCCGGCGCGCACACACGCGGTGATTTTGGACGGCGTGACTTATCCGCAACAGGCGATCGGCGCCGAAACCCCGCAGGACGGCGAGCGCGCCTTGAATCTCATCGTGGCGCGCTGCCAGCAGGCGCCGGAATGCGCCGCCGCGTATCCCGAATTGCGGCAGGAGCTGGATGCGCTGCTGCGCCAATTCGGACCGCAGAAGGTCGCGGTGACGATCGACGATCCGAACAGCGGGCTGCCCATCCAGATCGACTTCAATCACGCGCTGCTGAGCGCGGCCTTGAGGTTTCTGTCGTACAGTTCCCTGCAAGCCTCGCTGCTCCCGGCTCTCATCCACCAAGCCGCGCATGGCTCGCTGCGGCCGCTCGCCTCACAAGCGGTGATGAACGCGCGGCTGATCGGTGATCAGCTGGCGAACGGCATGCAGTACAGCGTGATCTGCAGCGAGGATGAACCTTTGTTCACGGCGGCCAACATCGACCGCGCTGCCATGGCGAAAACCTACCAGGGCACGGAGCAGGTGGATGCGCTCAAGGAGATTTGCGGCCTATGGCCGCGCGGCCCGGTGGACCCCGATCTGCACGCGCCGCTCTCGAGCGATATTCCGACACTGTTGTTGTCCGGCGAGGTGGATCCGGTGACGCCGCCCGCCGATGCCGAGCGCGCGGCGCTCAAGTTGACGCGCCATCGGCACCTGATTTTGAAGGGTGAGGGTCACGGCCAGCTGGGCACCGGCTGCATGCCGCGCATTACCGCGGAATTCCTCGACACCGCCGCGCCCGAGACGCTTGATGCCAGCTGCCTCAAGGAGCACACGTCGGAACCCTTCTTCATCAGCATGACGGGTCCGGCGCCATGATCGAAGCCTTCGGTTTGAGCAAACGCTTCGGCAGCATCGAGGCCGCGCGCGATGTGTCATTCGTTGCGCATGACGGGCAAATCACGGGACTGCTCGGCGCCAACGGCGCCGGCAAGTCCACCTGTTTCCGCATGCTGTACGGCGTGCTCACCCCGGATTCCGGCAGGGCGTGCATCGATGGCCTCGACATCCTTGGCGCCACTTCGGAGGCGCGCGCGCACCTGGGAGTGCTGCCGCACGCCGCCGGCCTCTACAACAATCTGACCGCGCGCGAGAACATTCAGTATTTCGGATCGCTGTACGGCATGAGCCGGCAACTCCTGAAGGCGCGCACCGACGAGCTGGTGCGCAGTCTTGGCATGGAGAACTTCATTGGCAGGCGCGCAAAGGGCTTCTCGCAAGGACAGCGCATCAAGGTGGCATTGGCGAGAGCGCTGGTTCACAACCCCGGAAATGTGGTTCTCGACGAGCCCACCAATGGACTCGATGTGATGGCGATCCGCAACCTGCGTGAAATGCTGCTGGACTTGAAAGCTGAAGGGCGCTGCGTGCTGTTCTCCTCGCATGTCATGCAGGAGGTGGCGGCGCTATGCGATCGGGTGGTCATCATCGGCCGTGGCCGGGTTCTGGCGGACGCGACCGTACAGGAGATCCGCGAGCGCAACGGCAACGCGTCGCTGGAAGAGGCGTTTCTGCAGGTGCTTGGGCTAACGGAAGGGGTGAGCTGAATTGCGCGCGCTGTTCATCGTGTTCGGCAAGGAATTTTTGGAGAATCTGCGCGACCGGCGCACGCTGTTGTCGGCACTGCTGTTCGGTCCCTTGTTCGGGCCGCTGATGTTCGGGCTGATCATCTCGCGCACGCTGGAGCAAAGCGTGCTCGAATCGGACGTGCCGCTCAAGCTGACGATTTCCGGCAGTCACTTTGCGCCGGGGCTGACCCGGTATCTGGAATCGCGGGGCGCCAAGCTCACCAGGCGCGAGCTGTCGGAGAATGAGGCGCGCGCCGCGGTACGCGGCCGCAGCGCGCAAATCGTGCTGCTGGTGCCTGAGGTTTATCCCAAGCTGTTCGCGGCGGCCAAGCCGGCGCCGGTGCTGTTGTTTGCCGATAGCGCGGACTCGCAGACGCGGAAAATCGCGGATCGCGCCAGAAACATGTTGGGGATTTACGCCAACACTGTCGCACAATTGCGACTGGAGGTGAGGGGGGTGAGTCCGCTGCTCACTGCGCCGTTGGCGGTCAATGATGTGGATGTCGCGACGCCGACGGGACGCGCGGTGCTGGTGCTTGGCTTCATGACTTACTTCGTGCTGTTCGGGCTGTTGATGGGAGGTTTGTACCTGGCCATCGATTCCACGGCCGGTGAGCGCGAACGCGGATCCCTGGAGGCGCTGCTCAGTCTGCCGGTGGCGCGTGCCGCGCTGGTCGGCGGCAAGGTGTTGGCGGCTTGTGCCTACATGTGCATTTCGTTGGCGCTCAGCCTGACGGCTTTCGTCTGGGTGTTTCGCTTCGTGCCGTTGGAAAAGCTCGGCATGAGCGCCAATCTGGGCGCGGGAACCGCGCTGATTTTCTTCGCGATTTGCCTGCCCTTCGTGCCGGTGGGGGCCACCCTCATGACCTTCATCGCTTCCTTCACCCGCAGTTACCGCGAAGCGCAGACTTATCTCACCACCGTGCTGCTGGTGCCGACGCTGCCCATCGCCTTTGCCAGTGTGTACTCGCTCAAACCCACCAGTAAGTTGATGTTCATCCCCTCTTTGAGCCAGCACTTGTTGATGACCAGCGTGCTCAAGGATGAGCCGATTGCGCGGCTCGACATTCTGATTTCCGCCGCCGCATCGCTCAGCGTTGCGCTGTTGCTGTTCACGCTGACCGCGCGCCACTGGAAACGCGAAACCATGCTCGGGTAAGGCTTGCTAAATGAACGTATAGCAGCGCTTCAATATTAGGGCTTTTCCTGTATAGGCGTTTAACTAGACGATATGTATAATTTGTTACAGCGAGCCATTTGCCGATCCTTGGGGGGAACCGACATGACCGAAGGGGCGTCCGCACGCGCGAACATCATTGCGCTTTTAGCCATACTGACGGTGTCCGCGAGTACCATGCTGTGGCTGTTCTGGCGGTTTCCCGTGACCACCGCGATCATCACGGTGGCGGTGCTGGCGGTACTGGTGTTGCTGGCGGCGCTGGCACGATCGATCGAAGTCGAGATCCCCGTCGATCGGCGCAAGCAGATCATCTGACGATTACTTGCCGATACAAAAGCTGCTGAAAATCTCGCCAAGCAAGTCATCGCTCGTGACCTCTCCCGTGATTTCGCTCAATGCCAGTTGAGCGAGACGCAAATCCTCCGCGAATAGCTCGAAGCCGCGCATAGCCGCCACATTCTCGGCGGCTGCTTCCACCGCGCTCCGCGCGCGGCGCAGTGCATCGAGATGGCGGCGCCGTGCCGACAGCGCGCCGGCGCCGCTCTCCACGTACCCCGCAGCGGCCTTGAGGTGGGCGCGTAGCAGCGAGAGTCCCGCGCCGGTTTTGGCGCTCAAATAAATCCGCGGCGGTAGCGATGTCTCATCGATGCGCGCCGGCGTGGCGATCAAATCGATCTTGTTGATGAGCAGGGTGACCGGAACCCGCGGCGGCAATTGCTCGAGCTCCGCGGCCCAATCCGGCGCATCGTCTTTGGAAGCTGCGCCATCCAGAATGTACAGCACCCGATCGGCCCGCGTGAGTTCGCTCTTGGCGCGCCGCACGCCCTCTGCCTCGACCGCATCGGCGGTGCGGCGCAATCCCGCGGTATCGATCAAGTTCAAGGGCAGGCCGTCGAGATGCAGGTGCTGGCGCAGGACATCGCGGGTGGTGCCGGGGCTGTCGGCGACGATTGCGACCTCATCGCCCACGAGTTTATTCAGCAGGCTGGATTTGCCGGCATTGGGACGGCCGGCGATCACGACATTCAATCCATCGCGCAGCAGTGCGCCTTGCCGGGCCGCCGCCGCGATGGAATCGAAGGCGGCGAACACTGTCGCCAGATGGGCTTGCACCGCGCTCATGGGTACGAAGTCGAGTTCCTCGTCGGGAAAATCGATGGCGGCCTCGACCAGCATGCGCAGTTCGGTGATGCGCGCCTGAAGTTCGTTGATGCGATCGGAGAATTCTCCCTGCATGGTGCGCACCGCGGCGCGCGCGGCGGCAGCGCTGCCGGCATCGATCAGGTCGGCGACCGCTTCGGCCTGCGCGATATCCATCTTACCGTTCAGAAACGCGCGTTCGCTGAACTCACCCGGGCGCGCCATGCGGCAGCCCAGATCAAGCAGCCGTTGCAGCAGCATATCGAGGACGAGCGCGCCGCCATGGCCCTGCAGCTCCAGGACATGTTCCCCGGTGTGCGAGTCGGGTGCCGGAAAGTACAACGCCAAGCCCTGATCCAGGGTGCTGCCGTCGCGGTCGAGAAAACGCGCCAAGCACGCTTGCCGCGGCGGCGGCAGGGCGCCGAGAATCTCGGCGGCCAGCAGCGGAACTTGCGAGCCCGAAACCCGAATGACCCCGACGGCGCCGCGCCCGTGAGCGCTGGCGATGGCGGCGATGGTATCGGGCGGGGCCACGGATTTAAGAGCGCTGCTTAGCGGCCTCTTTCTCAACCACCTGATTCACGCGCCACTGCTGCGCGATCGACAGCACGGTGTTGGTCAGCCAGTACAGGGTCAATCCCGACGGAAACCACGCCATCATGCCGGTCATGACCAGCGGCATGAACTGCATGATCTTCGCCTGCATGGGATCGGGCGGCGCGGGGTTCAATTTGAACTGCGCGAACATCGCGCCCCCCATCAGCAGCGGCAGGACGAAGAACGGATCGCGCGAGGATAGATCATTGATCCACAGCAGGAACGGCGCCTGGCGCATTTCCACGCTTTCCAGCAGCACCCGGTAAAAAGAGATGAACACCGGGATCTGCACCACCATCGGCAAGCATCCCGCCAGGGGATTGATTTTCTCTTTTTTGTACAGCTCCATCATGGCGCGGCCCAATTTCTCGCGGTCGTCCTTGAAGGTCTCCTGGATCTGCTTCATGCGAGGTCCCACGGCGCGCATCTTGGCCATCGACCGGCCACTGGCCTGGCTCAAGGGAAAGAACACCAGCTTGATCAAGGCGGTCACGACCACGATCGACCAGCCCCAGTTGCCGAGGATTTTGTGAACCCAGTTCAGACCGGTAAACAAGGGCTGCGCCACCACGGTCAAGACGCCGAAGTCCACCGTGCGCTCCAGATTCCTGCCCATGGCAGCCAGCTGCGATTGCAATTTCGGGCCCACGAACAGTTGCTCGTGGAATTGAATTTTCGCGCTCGCGGGCACCTCCACTTCAGGCCCGGTGGCACTGATCAAGTATTCGCTGCCCACAACCCGCAACTGGTATTGGTACGGCTGGCCGGCCGCGGGCACGATGGCGGAAACAAATTGATGCTGCAGCGACGCCAGCCAGCCATTGGTGATGGTCGCCGAGTACTTCGCGTCGCTGTCGCTTTCGACGTTGAGATCCTTGGACTTCGTGCCGTCGTACACCGCCGGTCCTTTGAAGGAGTAGGACTCGACGTCAAAATAAGATCGCGAGGCGTGTTCCCAGTGGCGCAGGAACTGCGAGTACGACGCCAGCTTGCGCGCCGCGCCGCTCTCGTT
>DATMKO010000271.1:0-2678 GCA_035571175.1 Steroidobacteraceae bacterium
GCCGCGCGCACCGATTGCTGCAGGTCTGTGAGCGCGAAGTCGATTGGCGTTACTCTATCGGTTGCTTGAGGAAGGATTATGGTCATATTCAAGGCGGCCGCCAATCGCCTTGATTCGATCTTGTAAAGGATTGGCAGTTTAGCGACCCACCAAAGTGTTTGAACGCACGATCTGAATCGGTTCCGATGCGCGGGTGAGACATAGCCAAAAAGAAGCCGCGATGCCCGAAACGCGTCATGCCCGGCCGCAAGCCCTGGATTCTGCCGCGATGGCGGTCCACGCCAAATTCAATCAAGGGCTCGTGCTGCACCAGCAGGGCAAACTGGCGGACGCCGCGCGCGTCTACAGTGAAGTTCTGCAGCAGCAGCCGAACCACTTCGATGCGCTGCATCTGCTCGGCGTGATTGCCGCTCAAACAAGGAAAACGGAACTGGCCGTCGAGCTGATCACGAAGGCGATCCGGCTGAACGCCAATGTGGCTGCGGCTCACAGCAATCTGGGCATCGCGCTGCTGCAGCTCAAGCGTCCCGGTGACGCGCTCACGAGCTATGACAAGGCGATTGCGCTGAAGCCGGACTTTGCGGAAGCGCACTATAACCGCGGCATTGCGCTGCGGGACCTGAAGCGGCCCGGGGACGCGCTGGCGAGTTACGACGCCGCGATCGCGCTCAAATCAGACGATACGGAAGCACACTATAACCGCGGCAATGCACTGCGCGACCTGAAACGTCCCGAGGACGCGCTGGCAAGTTACGACAAAGCGATTGCGCTCAAGCCGGATCATGCGGATGCGTTCAACAACCGCGGCGCAGCATTGCTGGACCTCAAGCGTCCCGAGGAAGCGCTGGCGAGTTGCAACAAGGCGATCGGGCTCAAGCCAGACCATGCGGACGCGCACAATAACCGCGGCAATGCGCTGCGGGAATTGCAGCGTCCCGAGGAAGCGCTGGCCAGCCACGACATGGCGATCGAGCTGAAACCGGATTTCGCGCAAGCGCACTATAACCGCGGCATTGCGCTCACGGCATTGCAGCGGTCCGAGGACGCGCTGGCAAGTTACGACAAGGCGATTGCGCTCAAGCCGGACTATGCGGACGCGCATTGGAACCAGAGCCTTGGCTTCCTGCTAATGGGGCGATTTGAGCAAGGCTGGCCTCAGTTCGAATGGCGCAAAAGGCTCGATGCGCCGCTCGGGCTTCGCCGTTATGCGCAGCCCGTCTGGCTTGGCGCGGAAGACATCGCCGGCAAAATCTTGTTCATCTACTGGGAGCAGGGACTTGGCGACACGATACAGTTCTGCCGCTACGCCAAGCTCGCGCAAGCGCGCGGTGCGAAGGTCGTGTTGTCGGTTCAGCAGCCGCTCGTCGAACTGCTGAAAGCGCTCAGCCCGGCGATCCAGATCATCGGCCCCGGCGAGGTGCCGGCCGATTTCGACTATCACTGCCCATTGCTGAGCCTGCCGCTGGCGTTCGACACAACCGTGTCAAATATCCCGGCAGCGATCCCGTATCTGAAAAGCAACGGCGAAAAATCGCTGGTCTGGAAAGAACAGCTTGGCGAAAAAAACAAACCGAGGGTGGGGCTGGTGTGGTCGGGAGGATTTCGGCCCAATCAAACGGAAGCGTGGAATTTCAACAGCCGCAGAGACATCCCTCTGGCCAAGCTTGCGGTTCTAAAAGATCCAAATATTGCGTTTTACAGCCTGCAGAAAGGCGAGCCGGCCGAGTCGGAGCTCGCCGCATTGATGCGCGACCGTTGGGACGGTCCCGACATCATCGACTTTACCAGCCGGCTGCACGATTTCTCCGATACCGCGGCGCTCATGGAGAATCTGGATTTGATCATTTCCGTGGACACCTCGACGGCGCACCTGGCCGGAGCTTTGGGCAAGCCGGTATGGATCCTCAATCGCTTCGACACCTGCTGGCGCTGGCTTTTGCAACGCGCCGACAGTCCCTGGTATCCGACTGTGAAGCTGTACCGGCAAGAGAAGGCTGGGTGTTGGGACGACGTTGTTGAGCGAATCAAAATGGATTTGACGCGGTTTTAGCCCGGTGAGGGTTGAACGCTGGCGGGTTAGCGTAGCCTACTCCGCCGCCTGCATCTCGCCGGCGTCGTCGATGAAGCCGCCGGCCTGGCGGCGCCACATGGCGGCGTAGCGGCCGTCGCGGGCGATCAGCTCGCGGTGCGAGCCTTGCTCGACGATGCGGCCGTGCTCGAGCACGACCAGGCGGTCCATCTGGGCGATGGTGGAAAGACGATGGGCGATGGCGATCACGGTCTTGCCTTGCATCAGGGTGCCAAGGCTCGATTGGATCGCGGCCTCGACTTCGCTGTCGAGCGCCGAAGTCGCCTCGTCGAACACCAGGATCGGCGCGTCTTTGAGAATGACACGCGCGATGGCGATGCGCTGGCGCTGGCCGCCGGACAGTTTCACGCCGCGCTCGCCGACATGGGCGTCGTAGCCGCGTCGGCCGTTCCAGTCTTCGAGGTCGAGGATGAACTCGTGGGCGTGGGCGAGCTTTGCCGCGCGCACCACGTCGTCCACGCTCGCCTCGGGCTTCCCGTAGCGGATATTGGCGCGGATCGAGCGGTGCAAGAGCGACGTATCCTGGGTCACCACGGAGATTTGCGCGCGCAGCGATTCCTGGGTCAGGCCGGAAATATCGACGCCGTCG
>DATMKO010000272.1:0-8876 GCA_035571175.1 Steroidobacteraceae bacterium
GCGGGTTTACCTGGTCAAAACAACGATCATCGCTATCGTCAAGAAAGCCATCGTGGTGATCAAAACGTTGTGGCCCCAACGGGCAATAAGTCCAATCATGTTCAATTCCAATAAATTCAAATGATGCAGCGGGTGCGCGACTGCGGAGTAGTTGCACCAATCATGGGTGCCGCACTCTACATTTCAACTTGAGCGCTTACCGTGACGCATTCGCCAACTCGCGGCGAATCAGCTACTTGGTAGCTCACATGAGTGTTTTTCACCGCGCGACGAAAAAATCTCGTCTGGCGGTCGCATCAGCGAACCCGTGGGCGATTCCATGCCCCGTTAGTGCGGCACTTCGATCCAGAACGCCTTGGTCGGATCCACTTGCGTGGTGGTAGCAGGTCCCTCGCCGATGATTTGAACAATCACCGTCTCGGCGCTGCCGGAGCCGTCCCAGTGGGTGGCCTTCGCCGGATGGAGCATGACGCTGCCGGCTTTCAATGGAACCGCTCGAGCGAGATCGAAGGTGTCGCCGGTGCCCGTGTACCAGGTTCCTTCGAGCACTGTCACGTATCGAGCATTTGGATGCCAATGCGGAACATCCATGGTGTACGGGGGGAACTTGGCGCGAATCACATAGATGCCGGGTTTCGTGGGATCACCGAGCAGGGTGGCCTGCTGGACGCCGCGCCCGCCCGGGACATCCTGCCAATGCACATCGGCCGGTGTGATTCGGACGAACTCAGGGGTGTCCTTTGCAACACCGCTTGCGGCCGCGACGACCGCGGCGAGCATTGCACAATAGACAAAGCCGCGAATTGATTTTGTTTTCATGCATCACCTTGGCTAGGTTTATGACGGAAGCAGCAACATGGAATTCTACGCTCCGGGCTGGTCCGACACAGGTCAGTTACGGTGCCGGCGGCGCGTTCATACAGTGTGTGCGCGACGCGAGTACTGGATGGACGCGAGCCGGGCGGATCGCAACAATCCGCAGCATGCCGAGCGGATTCCACATCGAGAGATTGAGCGATGAGTTTGGCCAATACACCCTGGTCCTGACATGCTGCGAATGCGGTCACGAGCGTAAAGCTGAGCCGCTCATGCTCGGGCGGCTCTGTGGTTGGGATGCTCGTCTGGAGGATATCGCCAAGCGGATGCGCTGCTCAAAATGCGGCAGAAAGCGCTGCCGGCTGCGGGCGTTTCCGCCAAAGAAGCCGCGCGGGTATACATCGCTGCCGAAATGATAACGCCAGGCTGCACGTGCGGATTCATGTAGCCGGCACGGCAGCGGACTGGTCGACTCCCTGGACTGCAAAGAATCTGCCGACGGCCGCGCCTTCGCGCAGCAGTTTCGCCTCTTGATATTCGGGAGAATCGTAGAATGCTTTAGCGTGTTCCAAGGAGGGAAACTCGATTAGAACAATGCGGCCGGCGACCGCATCGCCCTCGAGTGAGACCGATTGTCCTCCCCGTGCGAGAAAGCGCCCGTCATATTTCGCGATTACCGCGGGCGATCGCGCGACATACGCTCGATAGGCCTCCGGGTCCTTGACGTCGACTAGTGCGATCAGATAAGCAGCCATGGAAGCGGTCCTCTAAAGGGTTAAGACGATTGATTTGTGCTGGTAAATTACCGGAAAGAATTGCAGTTTCCACTGCTCGGGAGAACAGCTTGATTAAATTCGGCCGTCAGCGCCTGATATTTGGCCGAGCATTGCACTTATAATTCATCGGGCGTCGAGATCAAACGAGTGAGCGGGGCGTTGCCCAGGAACCGAGGACAATGAACAGCCAGGAAAGTCCCGTGATCGATCCCGTGCTGCCGGCGCCCGTCCCGCCGCGCGGCCGTATGCCGTTATTCAAGTTCCTGCGTACGATGCCTGACAACACGATTGCCACCTTTGCCCAGGAGGCCTACGAGCAGGATATCGTCGAGCGCAAGCTGTTGGGCCGCCATATGTTCATCATCAATGATCCGGCGGCGATCAAGCAGGTCCTGCTCGACAATGTGGCGAACTATGAAAAGACCGAGATCACTCGCCGCGTTCTCGAGCCCGGACTTGGCAAGGGACTGATCACCTTGGAAGGGGAAACCTGGCGTCGGCACCGACGCACCATGGCACCCGCCTTTGATCATCGCAGCATCGCTTCGTTTACCCCGATCATGACCGAGGCCGCGGAGGAGTTGCTTGGCTCTTGGCGCAAGCTCGGTGAGGGAGCCAGCATTGATGTCGCCGAGGATATGATGGAGGTGACGCTCAAGATCATTTCACGCACGATGTTTTCCTCCGACTCGGACGACATCATGACCGTTATGGGCGGCGCCGCCGGACGTTATCAGGCAGAAATACGCCCGAATATTCTGGATTTGCTGGGCTTTCCTCTGTGGATAGCGGCGCTCGGGCGCAAAAAAGCCGCTGATCTGGTATTTGACGAATTCGATACGGTCATCGATCGGCTGATAGAGACGCGCGCGCGGGATTCCGCAAATGGACCCAAGGATTTACTGGCACGCCTGATCGACGCCCGCGACGAGCAAACCGGCGGCGGTATGAGCGCGCAAGAAGTTCGCGATCACGTCATTACGATTTTTATGGCGGGTCACGAGACCACGGCGATGGCTATGACCTGGGCTTGGTTTCTGTTGTCGCAACATCCCGCCGTCGAGGCGAAACTGTACGGCGAATTGGATTCAGTGCTCGGCGGGCGCTCGCCCAACCAGGAGGATATCGCCAAGCTTACCTACACGCGCATGGTCATCGAGGAAACCATGCGTATTTATCCGACCGTGCCCGCCATGGAGCGCGAGGCGCTGGCCGACGACACGCTGGCAGGTAGACGGATTCCCAAAGGATCCACCGTCATGATCGTCCCCTGGGTGCTTCACCGCCACATGAAGCTGTGGCCGAATCCAGGACGATTTGATCCTGAGCGCTTTTCGACGGAGCAGTCCGCCATGCGCCCGCGATTTACCTATCTGCCCTTCGGCGGCGGCCGGCGCATCTGCATCGGCGCAGCCTTCTCGCTCGCGGAGGCGACGATACTGCTGGCAACACTTGCGCAGCGCTATCGGCTGCAACTCGTGCCCGGACACCGCGTCGAACCCCAGGGCTTGATCACGCTTCGTCCCCGTCACGGGATGAAAATGCTGCTGACGCCGCGGAGTTGAGGCCAGTGCACGCCGATAAGCTTTGGATCCAGCGGCGCCAGTGCAATCGCAAGAAAATAGTCGGAGACGCGCATGGGCTATAAATCGATCAATTTTGCGCACAAATTCGCATTGTTTGCCGAGCATTGGTCACCGAAAGTCGTCGCGGAAATGAACGACTATCAATTTAAGGTCGTGAAGCTCAAAGGCGACTTCGTATGGCACGATCATAAGGAAACCGATGAAACGTTCATCGTTATCGACGGCGAGCTGCGCATCGATTTCCGTGACGGTGCGGTCCAAGTTTCGCGGGGCGAAATGTTCGTCGTTCCCAAGGGCGTCGAGCACAAGCCTTACGCCGAAGGCGAGGTCAAGCTGCTGCTGATCGAACCGCGCGGCGTGCAAAACACCGGGAATGCCGGCGGCGAACGGACGGCCGAAAACGATGTGTGGATTTAACCCAATCGCATAGCCCGAGGTGCAACCGTGCCAAAGAAAAAGCCGAAACGCCGCACAAAAATGCTGGCGCACAGGTATGAGGTGAAAGCTGAGATTTCCAACGCGACGCTGGCAAAGGCCAGGTCGGCGCTTTCGCTGCAGATTTATCTCAGGCATGAAAAACTTGGCGAAATCCAGATCGGGCGTGGCTCGCTGTTCTGGGCGGGCGCGCGGCGGCAGAGCGCCAAACGGATTCATTGGGGTAGATTCGCAGAAATGATGGATCGTCTGGCGTACGGAGATCCTTAAAGGCCGTTGAGCGACGGCCGTACGTGCATTCCATCTTCGGCCCAGCTCACCGGGCCACTGTAAGCGCGGCGAATTGATTCCAAGACGGCCTGATGATTGGCTTCGGTGGCTGGCGACAAGTGGCTCAACAAGAGCCCGTGCACGCCGGCCTGCTTGGCGAGTTCGCCAATCGCGTGAGGCGCTGTGTGCAGGGTGTAAAGAATGGCCGGGGAGCCCGGCGGATCGAGTACCGCGCTATTGAACACCAACAAGTCGCTGCCCTTGGCAATCCTTAACAAGCTCGGCAGGCCCTTCGCGTCTATGTCTCCGGAGAAAGTAACGCTCCCGCCCGCGCTATCGATGCGGTAGATCACCGCCGGCGCATCGCCGTGGTGGCCTGCGATCGCCGTAATTGTGAATGCGCTGTCTTTGAGGATCACATGCAGTGCCGCATCCAAGCTGATTCTGGCTGGAATGTCGTGAGCGTGGATTGTCACCGGCGCGGAAAAATCGCTCAAATATGCGAATGCGCCCTGCGGGCCGAATAGCAAATCAAGCAACCGCCGCGTCGAAGGGAAATAGCTTCCGTGATCCTGCGCTTGCGAACCATCGGGGCCGAAGACGTTGAACTCGATCGGCCCGGTACTCGACACGGCGCGCGCCTTGAATAGCCCCGGCAGCTCGCCCGCATGGTCGATGTGCAGATGAGTGAGGAGAACGACATCGGTGTTCGCCAGTGAAATCCTGGCCTCGCCGAGCCTCGCAAACGAGCCCGGACCTGCGTCAATGATTATGCGCGCAACACCCTCGATGAGTACCAGGTAGCTCGAGGCGGCGCGCCCCGTGGCTCCGGGACCTCCCGAGCCAAGCACAACCAGTTCCAGAGGCGGTGTCGGCGCTCGTCCATGGGTAATGGACCCAAAACCGAATAGTTGCAGTACGAAAAGCGCAACCAACCCCACACGGAATTTTTGCGCACCCGCCGTGGGTGCGCGCGGCGCAACCTGAAACAGCACCAGCTTAAACATGCTCGGCGATCAACGGCAGTAGCCGCGAATCCTCCAGTGCCGCCGTACGATGTCCAATGCCGGATAAATAATCGCGATCCGAGGCAAACGCCAAGAACGCGGCAACGCTGGATTGCTCGACCAACATAACCGCATCCCAGCGCTCCTCGCTTGGACCGATCAGAAATTCGGCGCCTCGCCCATAGAAGAGTACCCTGCCTCCGGATTTTTCCAGATACGGCAGCGTGTGTTCCATGTAGCGACGGTAAGCCGCCTCGCCAGAGATCGGAGTTTCCGGCGCAAGCTCGGGGGTCGCCGAATAGTCGGCGGCGGCACGAAATCTCAATAGATTCAGCATCACGACGCTGCCCGAGATTCGGCGGGTAACAAATGCCCGTCCCGCCTCCTGCGTCGCCTCGATGTAATTTCTAGGTGTTCTGTCGGCCATGATCCTGCACCGGAATTGCGTGACTAGAATTCTCCGTAGCCCCGAGCCATCGCCGCGGCAAAGACGAGCAGCAGGACGAAAAGTCCGAGCTCGGCGTGCAAATAGCGGCGGACCGATTTTACCGCAGCAGCGTCGGGCGCAACCCCCGACTTTCGCCAGCGAATGAACTGCATCGTGGGCGGCACGGACAACAACCCGATTGCGGCAAAGCTCGTCATTTTTGCCCAGAAGAACGCGTTGTGCGAATAGTACGCCCAGCCCTTGGCGGCATAAATCGCACGACAGAAACCGATGACCAGGACCGCGCCGGCGAGAAGGCCGTACCACAAGTCGATTGATGCAATTCGAACCGCGGTGGCATTGCTCATACCCGGCCGCAGGCCCATGAATTCGGCAAACAGGATCCCAAATATCGCGAAGATCAGAATGTGATGAACGATGGCAAGAACGAGATCCAACATGGCGAATTCCTCCCATCAGGCATTCCCATAGTACACCGCGTGTCTGCATCGGCACCTGGCCGAAAAAGTGCCCCCGAACTGCCGAGCGCATAGACTGGCAAAGGGATTTCGCTCAGCAAGGGTGGCTATGCACACGGTCCCGAGGTTCGAAGTACATACCTTCAATTTGCAAGGAGCCGCGCGCGATGTCTATCGGGCCGGCCGCGGGCCGGCTGTCATCGTCATGTCGGAAATTCCAGGCATCACTCCCGCAGTCGCAGGCTTTGCGCAACGGCTGGTCGATGCGGGCTACAGCGTGTTCATGCCGCTGTTGTTCGGCGAGCCGATGCGGCCCTTTGAGCGTGGCTATGCCGTGCGCGTGATCTTGAAAGCGTGCATCAGCCGCGAATTCCGCGTCCTGGCGGCCAACCAATCGAGCCCGATAGTCGACTGGCTGCGCGCGCTTGCTCGCCACGCACATGCCGAGTGCGGCGGCCGCGGCGTGGGTGCTATCGGCATGTGTTTTACGGGCAATTTTGCACTTGCCATGATGTTGAATGCGCCGGTACTGGCGCCCGTTTTGGCGCAGCCCTCGCTGCCATTTGCAGTCACCCGGTCGCGGCGCGGCGGACTGCATGCATCGCCCCAGGAATTGCAAGCGGCCCACGAGAAGATCGACCACGAGGGCGCACGCATCCTCGCTTTGCGGTTCATTCAAGACCCGATGTGCCCGAAGGAAAGATTCGAACGGCTTCGCGGTGAATTCGGAGCGGCATTCGAGGCGATTGAGATCGACGAGAAGTATGCCAACCCGCGCGGACCGAAACCGGCGCACAGCGTGTTGACGAATCACCTGATCGACGAGACGGGACAGCCTACTCGCGAGGCACTCGACCGGACTCTTGAGTTCCTGAAGGAACAGCTCGCGCCGGCAGCGCTGTGAAGAAGATCAATCGCAGCAATCGGCCAAAGCCCAAGGGCTCGCACATGCGGCGCATGCCGAGTGGCTTGAAGGGTCCGATTGGCGCCCAGACCGGCGCTACATTTGAACAGGCGCGTCTCGCGGCCCATGCCTTGCCGGGCGTCGAGGACTCCACGTCGTATGGAACACCCGCTCTTAAAGTGCGAGGCAAGCTGCTGGCGCGTCTGCATCAGAGCGGGGAGTGTCTGGTGCTTCGCGCCGATCTGTTGGATCGTGAGATTTTGCTGCAGTCCGACTCGCGCGTCTTCTTCATCACGGATCACTACCGCGACTATCCTTGGATTCTTGTGCGCTTTGCGAGCGTCGATCCCAGTGCGCTGCCAGAACTCATTGAACGAGCATGGCGCTTGGTGGCGCCAAAGTCGCTGGTGACGAGGCACGATGCGCAAAAACTGCGAACCTAGAGACTTATAGTGCACGCAATGCCGCCGCCACCGGCAAGCGCGCGGCGCGAATCGCCGGAAACAGTCCCCCCACCAGCCCGACCACACATGCCCAGGCGATGCCGATGGCGACCAGATTCAATCCAATGTGCAAATGAAACGCGACTTGCGAGAAATCGGCTCCCCCGGAGATCGTGCTTACCGTATTGCCGTTGAAGAAAAGCCACGCAAGTACTGCGCCAAAGAGCGCGCCGAGGATGGCCAAGGTCAGCGCTTCCACCAAAACCGACATCACAACGCCGGCGCTGCCGAAACCGATGGCGCGTAGGGTGGCAATTTCCACGGCACGCGCACTGACCGCCGAATACATGGTGTTCAGCGCGCCGAAAATGGCGCCAATGGCCATGACGACGCCGATCACATTGGCGACGACGGCAAGAAAGGTTCCGAATCGCTTCGACTGTTGCTCGTAGTAGGCGGCTTCTCGCTGCACATCCATCGAGAGCGTCGGGTTGGTCGTCACGCTTGCTTTCAGGGTGTCGAATGCGGCCGGGGATTCCAGCCACACCGTTACCGAATTGAAAGTCGTGCGATGGTATGCGGACAAAACCGTGTCCGCGTCCGCCAATAGTTCGGATTCATGCGCGTCGCCGTTGCTTTCGAAAACTCCGACGACCAGCCATTCGGTGTCGATGGATTTCACGCGACTTCCCAACTGCAGCCCCTGGAAATTCGCTAGCGCGGTCTTACCGACGATCAACTCGCGTACACCCGCCTGAAATACCCGGCCCTGAAGGATCTTTATTTCCGGGCGCACGGCAAAGGCATTGCCCGAGACACCGCGAAACGTAACGCTGCCGAGCGCGCCGGTGCCGCTCTTGGGCAGCCACATCGAGGCCATGGCATCCGACGAGGCCACCGGCTTGCCCTCGAGATCGCGCTTGATTCCCGGTAGATCCATCAGGGTCAGCACCGCGTCGCGCGATAAATTGCTCTCTACTTCGGATTGGGCGCCGGCGTAGAGAATGATGGCGCGCTCCGCGCGTCCGGTACTGGAGAGGGTGCGTGTGAGTCCGGTGGCTAGGGACAGAACCGAGATCAGCACGGCGACGACCCCGGCGATCCCTACGACTATGACAAAGGAGGATGCGGCGCGCGCGGGCAGACTGCGCAAATTCATCGCGGTCACCGCGATTACCTGTTTGAAGGTGTTGATGGAATTCCCCCTAGCGGCCCGCGAGTGCGTCGACGATCTTCAAGCGCCGGGCGCGCCAAGCCGGCGGCAAGCCACTCGCAAGCGCCAGCAGAACCGCGATGCCCGCGCCCCAACCGTATACGGCCAAGGGCACCTTCAGGCCCTCGAGGCCTCCGCTTGGGATGCGCCCCATGATCGCGGGAAAAGCCTGCGACGCTGCCAGCAGACCAAGGCCCGCCGCCGCCAAGCTCAGCAGCAGTGCCTCGACGAGCACCAGCGTCAGCATTGTCGCGTCTGAGTAACCCAGAGCCTTGAGCACGCCGATTTCCGGTATGCGCTCGCGCACCGATTGCATCATGGTATTGGCCGTCAAAAACAACAGGGTGAACAGCACCGCGCCCACTATGCCATTGACGAAGAAGTTGATATCGCCGATCTGAGCGAGCGTGGATTGGATGAAATCCTTTTCGTTCTGCGTCATGGTCTGATTGGGTGAATTCGCGAACATGTCGTCGATCGCCGGGGCGATCTTCGTAAAGGCTTTGGGATCGTTCATTCT
>DATMKO010000273.1:0-7726 GCA_035571175.1 Steroidobacteraceae bacterium
ACTATTTCGAACATCAGGATCGCGCGGGACACTCGCCTGCCGACCGCGTCCGCGCGGTGGGATATCAGGAAAAATTGGTGGGTGAGAATATTGCCTACGGCCCCAAGTCGGCCGAAGAAGTGGTGCAGGGCTGGCTCGACAGTCCGGGTCACTGCGAAAACATCATGGACCCGAGGTTCGCGGAGATGGGCATCGCGTTCGCGGCGGGACAAGCTTCCAAGCACGGCCTGTACTGGGTTCAAGTACTCGCGGCTCCGCGGGTTTAGGGCCAGCCCGGAAATCAGCACAATCTCGCAGGCTGCAACACTTGTCGGTCCGTTCGGTAAGTATTATGATGTGTATAAACGTTCTTAAGGATACACATCATGCGAACCAACATTGTCATTGACGACAAGCTTATGAAGGAAACCCTCAGGCTTACGGGACTCAAGACCAAGCGAGAGGCGGTGGAGCTCGGTCTTCGCACGGTGGTTCGCCTGCGCAAGCAGGACGATATTCGGCGCTTCCGCGGCAAGCTCAAATGGCAGGGCGACTTGGACGCGATGAGAACGGATAAATGATTTTGGTCGATTCCAGCGTATGGATCGACTATTTTCGCGGCACGAAAACCCCAGAAAGCGACCGTCTGGACGCGTTGCTTGGCGTCGAACCTGTCGCGACTGGAGACTTGGTGCTCGCCGAGGTGCTGCAGGGGTTTTCAAGCGAGCAGGACTTCAACCAAGGCAATAAACTGCTGACGTCACTGCCAATCATAGAACTCGTCGGCGCAGAAATTGCAATTCAGGCGGCCAGAAACTTCAGAGTATTGCGGAGCCTGGGAATCACCGTACGCAAGACCATCGATACTTTGATCGCAACGAGCTGCATTGAGAATCAACTGACATTGCTATATAGCGATTCTGATTTCGATCCGTTTGTTGTGCACCTTGGACTGCGCACCGCGCTCCCTAAGAAATGATGCGCGGCGAATCGGCCTCGCATAACCGGGCGCGAAGCACAATCCGAGCGAGCCCGGCCTGCTAAACTGCCCGTTCGGAACGGTGGTCGTCCCGCGGTATCCATGCAATAGCCTTGAGGAGGCGCTTCAGAAAAATGCCCAGTAAAATTCCCGATGGCGAGACCCGCGGTTGGATCGTGCCGATCGGCGGCGCCGAGAATAAGGAAAATGACCGCCACATCCTGGAGCGCTTCCTGCGGGTCTCGGGCGGTACACGCGCCAACATTGTCGTGATTCCCACCGCCAGCCGCGTGCACGAGACCGGGGCGCGCTATGAAGAGATCTTCAGGGATTTGGGCGCAGAGCAGGTGACGGTGATGGATTTCGACACGCGCCGCGACTGCCAGGAAGCCGGCAGATTGCGGCGTATCGAGGAAGCCTCGGGGATATTCTTCACCGGCGGCAACCAACTTAGGCTCACGACTCTGCTCGGCGGCACGCCCGTGGCGAAGCTCATTCGCATGCGCAATGCGCACGGCGTTACCGTTGGCGGGACCAGCGCAGGCGCCAGTATCTTGAGCGAACATATGATCGCGTTCGGCGACGAGGGTTCCTCGGTGATCTCGGGCAGCGTGCGGCTCGCACCGGGCCTGGGACTCACCAACCGATTTATCATCGATCAGCACTTTCGGCAGCGCGACCGCCTGGGCCGTCTGATCACCGCGCTGGCCTACAATCCGTTTGCCGTCGGCATCGGACTCGACGAGGACACCGCTGCATTCATCGGCCCGGACGAAACCATCGAAGTGGAGGGCAGCGGCGGCGTAACCATCGTGGACGGCGCCGACGTCAGCTATTCATCCATCGGCGAAGTGGGCGAAGGCCAGCCGGTCTGCATGCTGGGACTGCGGTTGCACATTCTGGTCGCCGGTGCCACATTCAACCTGCACACCCGACTGGCAACGGCCGGCGCCCTGGTCCAAGCAAAGCAATAGCAGGGTCGCGACGGTGTAGGAGACGCCGATGCGTATTATCGATCGTTCTGTGTATGTGGGCCCGTCGCTGTACGCGCGCTTTCCCGTCATTCGCCTTGAACTGGACTTGGGGGCTCTCGAAGCATGGCCCACCGGCCGCTTAGGGTCGGCGTTCGTCGACGCGCTGGCGAGCGCATTGCCCGGCCTGGCAGAACACGGCTGCTCATACCGCGAACCCGGCGGTTTTTTTCGGCGCATGCGCGAAGACGACGGTACCTGGCTCGGTCATGTGCTCGAACACGTTGCGATCGAGCTGCAGAACATGGCCGGCGAGGAGGTCACCTTTGGCAAGACGCGCGCTGCCGGACCGCCGGGGGTCTATACCGTCATCTACGAATACGCGCAGCGCGACGAGGGCATCGCCGCCGGCGATCTCGGCATCAAGCTGCTGTGTTCGCTGCTGCCCGCGGAGATACGCCCGCCCGGCTCCGTGCCGGACAACTGGAGTTGGCAGGAGGCGCGGGATGAGTTCATCCGATTCGCGCAGCGCCGCGCGCTGGGGCCGTCGACCGCCGCATTGGTGCGCGCAGCGGAGCGGCACGACATCCCATGGCTGCGCCTCAATGACCAGTCGCTCGTGCAGCTAGGGCACGGCAAGTACCAGCAACGAATCCAGGCGACGGTCACCAGCCGCACCTCGCACATCGCAGTCGAACTCGCGAGCGACAAGGAAGAAACCAACAAGATCCTGGCGACGCTTGGGCTCCCGGTTCCCAAGCAGGAACTGGTGCAAAGCGAACGCCAGGCGGTGCGCGCCGCGCAGCGCATCGGGTTTCCCGTCGTGACCAAGCCCTACAACGGCAATCATGGCCGCGGGATTTCCATCAGGCTCACCTCCGACGATGAAGTAGCGCAAGGCTTTTTGGTGGCGCGCGAGCATTCGCGATCGGTCATCGTCGAGAGTTTTCTGGAGGGGGACGATCATCGGCTGCTGGTGGTCAATGGTGAATTGGTTGCCGCGACACGACGCACACCCGGGCACGTGGTGGGCGATGGCCGGCATACGATCGCGCAGTTGATCGAGATCGTGAATCAGGACCCGCGCCGCGGCGTCGGCCACGAAAAAGTGCTGACGCGCCTGGAGCTCGATGCGCAAGCATTGAAAATGCTCGGGTCGGCGGGTCTGCTGCCGGATTCGATTCCGAGCGTAAGCCAGGTCGTGTATTTGCGTTCCACGGCCAATCTATCCACAGGCGGCACCGCAACCGACGTCACCGACGTGATTCATCCCGATAACCGCGAAATGGCGGAGCGCGCGGTGCGCGCCATCGGCCTCGACGTCGGCGGCGTGGATTTTCTTTCGAAAGACATCACCGAAAGCTATCGCAGCATCGGCGGCGGCATCTGTGAAGTGAACGCTGCGCCCGGCTTCCGCATGCATGTCAGCCCCAGCGAGGGCAAGGGCCGCGACGTCGCCGCGCCGGTGGTCACCATGCTGTTTCCGCCGGGCGCCGCTGCGCGCGTGCCGATTGCGGCGATCACCGGCACCAATGGCAAAACCACCACGGCACGCATGCTCGCCCACGTTACCAAGATGGCCGGCTACACGCCGGGTCTGACCACCACGGACGGTGTGTACATCGATGGCCAGCGCACGGTGCAGGGCGATATGACCGGTCCGATGTCGGCGCGCATGGTCTTGGCCGACCCGCAGATCGATATCGCAATTCTGGAGACCGCACGGGGCGGCCTGCTGCGCGCCGGCATGGGCGTTCGCGAGGTCAATGTCGGCGGTGTCTTGAATGTACAGTCCGACCACCTGGGTCTCAAGGGCATCGACACGCTCGAACAGCTCGGCGAATTGAAGCGCGTCGTGGTGGAGGTCGCGACCGACTGCGCGGTGCTGAACGCGGATGATCCCATCGTGCTCAAAATGTCGGGCTATACGGAAGCCAAGAATATCTGCTACGTGACCATGAATCCGCAGCACACGCTGGTGCGCGAACACATTCGCGCCGGCGGGCGGGCTTGCGCCCTGGAGGCCGGAGTCAACGGCCAGATGATCACTCTATATGATCGTGGCGGCCACATTCCGCTGCTGTGGACGCACCTGATTCCCGCCACTCTCGAGGGCCGTGCGACTCACAACGTGCAGAACGCCATGTTCGCCGCGGCCATGGCGTTTTCGCTGGGGATCAAACTCGATGCGATTCGTCAGGGACTACGCACCTTCGACTCGACATTTTTTCAAGCGCCAGGCCGCATGAATGTGTTCGACGAGCACCCGTTCAAGGTGCTGTTCGACTATGGGCACAATGCCCACGCCGTCGGCATGATGGCGGATCTCGCCAGCCGCCTCGACGTCGCCGGCCGGCGCATCGTCGTACTGGCGGGCCCGGGCGACCGCCGCGACGAGGATCTGATCGCCATTGCCAACGCCGTGGCGGGCCGCTTCGATCACTACATCTGTCGGCGCGACGACAGCCTGCGTGATCGTGCACCGGACGAGGTGCCGCGCATACAGGCGCAGGCGCTGCGCGCTGCCGGGGTTCTCGACAGCGCGATTTCCATCATTCCCGACGAGCAGCAGGCCATCGATGCGGCATCGCGCATGGGCGAGTCCGGCGACTTGCTGCTGATTTTTGCCGATGCCTTGGTGCGTTCCTGGAAACAGATCACGAAATTCAAAACCGCCGCTGCGCCCTCTCTTGCGCCTGCGCCGCCGCTGGTCACTGAGTCCCGGGGCAATGGCGCCGGCGCGCGCATGCAGCGCGATCACAGCGCGGCGATCACGCCAGATTCAGTTCCTGAATTCAATCTCGAGGGACTCATTCGCGATGAGCGCGGCATCCACATGGCCCCGGAGAGCAGCGACTGAACGATTCCGCCGCGCTACCGTTCGAGGATTCTCGCCGCCTCACCGGCAGCAATCTTTTCTTTGCGTCAACCGGCGCGGTGCTCGACCTCGTGGGCGTGCCCATCGACGAAGATCTGATCGACGCGTGGCGCACGCGGATTCTGCGGGCCGGTGCGCACCTGGGTTGGGATAAGCGCGCGGCGGTCGCGCGCCGGCACGCTGCCGGAGCGTCCCTGGCCATCACGGCGCCCTACGATCAATTGTTCTTGGCCACCGAAGTCAATGAGTGGGCGCTGTGCGCCGCGCTGGTTGAGCGCGATCCGAAGCGCTGGAGCCAGCTTGAAAAAGCGCTGATTGCCGAGGCGCTGGAGGCCGGCGAGAACAGCGCTGCAGATGCGGCCATTCCGCCGGTGCTCGAGGAGTCCGCGGCGCTTGCACGCTTCGTACGCCTCGCGGCGCGGGAATCCGATCCTAAGCTGCGGGCATTGATTGATGCAGCCGCGATCCATGCGCTGCCGCACGTGCTGGATGAGTCGCTACTGACCCTGGGGGCCGGCGTGGGCGGACGCGATTTCTCCCTTACCGCCCTGCCGCAAGTCGCCGAAGTCCACTGGGATGAACTGCGCGACATCCCCACGGCAATCGTCACGGGCTCGAACGGCAAGACCACCACGGTACGTCTACTCACTGCATGCGCGCGCGCCCACGGCTGGCACGCGGGGTATAACTGCACGGACGGTGTATT
The DNA here is from genome assembly GCA_035571175.1 of Steroidobacteraceae bacterium. Lineage (GTDB taxonomy): Bacteria > Pseudomonadota > Gammaproteobacteria > Steroidobacterales > Steroidobacteraceae > Bog-1198. The sequence continues at coordinate 5,514 of DATMKO010000273.1, forward strand.
TCTCGATGACGAAGCGCTGGCGACGGGAGATTACTCGGGACCGGCCGGCGCGCGCATGGTGATGCGTGAGCGGCGCACGCAAGCGGCGATCCTCGAAACGGCGCGCGGCGGCATCCTGCGCCGTGGCATCGCGGTGTCGCGCGCCAGCACCGCGGTGATCACCAATGTGAGTTCGGATCATTTCGGCGAATACGGCATCGAGACTCTCGCAGACCTCGCGGCAGTGAAATTCGCGGTGGCAGCAGCCGTCGACGCAAACGGCCTCCTGGTGTTGAATGCCGACGATGCACAGCTGCGCGCGCAGGCAGAAGAACTGCCACGCCGCTTTGGCCGCAGCCCGCCGTTGGGTTGGTTTGCCGCAGATCCCAATCAGCGGCTACTGCGGGAGTACCGCGCGCACGGCGCCTCGACCTGCGGCACGCACTTGGGCAGGCTGCAGTTGATCCACCGGGGGGCGGAATTCGACCTCGGTTTGATCGCCGCGATGCCCTTGTCGATGGGCGGAATTGCGGACTACAACATCGCCAATATGGCCGGCGCGGCGCTGGCGGCAGTCGCTCTCGGTATTGCTCCTGAGACAATCGCCGCAGTCCTCGCGCGCTTCGGTTCCGATCTCAAGGACAATCCCGGCCGGATGATGCGTTTCGAGGTGGGCGGGGTACGGATACTCATCGACTACGCCCACAATCCCGATGGTCTGCGCGGTCTTCTCAAGGTAGCGGCGCATCTACGCGGCACAGGCCGCCTCGGCGTGCTGCTCGGCCAGGCGGGCAACCGCAAGGACGAAGATGTCGAGGAACTAGCTCAAGTCGCGGCCGAGTTTCGACCGGATCTCGTGGTGCTCAAGGAGGATGAAGCGCATTTGCGCGGCAGAGCACTCGGCGAAGTGCCGCGCATCATCCGCGCCGAGCTCAAGCGTCTCGGCTTCCCGGACTCGGCGTTGCCGGTCGGCAACAGCGAAGTCGAGGGAGCGCGCTATGCGCTTGCCTGGGCACGTCCCGGCGATGTGCTCGCCCTGCCCATGCACTCCCCGAGCGCGCGCGCCGCGGTGGTCGCGATGTTGCAGAAGCGTTGAGACGCAACTGACCGGAATCGACTACGCCGGCAAAAAAGCCGCTGATTCTGTCAAATCCACCCCTTTCTCGTGACATGTCACGGTAGCATGCAGTTCATGAAGGATCCGGCCGAACGTAAGCGCGACGAGCGCAGGCGAATGCGCAAGGCTGGATATGTACTGCGTCAGTTCTGGGTACATCCAAAGGACTGGCAGCGCGTCCGAAAATACCTGCAACGCTTCAAGGACTGCCGCTAAGGCTCGTACCAAACATTTCAAAGGCGCCGCAAGCGGCGCGTCTACGGGGCGGTTATCGCTTCAAATATTGGTGCACGATCTCGATCAGTTCTTCGGCGGCGAGAACCGGTGGAGCCTCGCGGCCGGCTTGCGGATCGACCATATGTTCGCGAATGTGGTCCTCTATGACCTCCGCAATGAAGCCGTCCAATGCGCCTCGGCATGCGGTTGCTTGCTGCAGCACTTGAGTACACTCATCGTCGGCCTCAATGGCGCGCTCGATCGCCTGGATCTGACCGCGCAGGCGTTTCACGCGATTCAGCAACTTTGCCTTTTCTTTGGCGACGTGGCCCATTGGCATAAAACTCCTTGCGTTACTATACCTGGGTAGGGTATCTTTTGCTAACAAAGTACGTGGAGCAGCTTGAGACCATATGCCTAGCCAACCCATCGTCCCGAGCAGCGACGCACGCTATGCCCTCAAGCCGGGGTTGCATCGCCATGTCGTTGGCCGGGTCAGGGCCCGGAAGAAAGTCGGTGCGGAGCATTCAGCGCTAATCTGCTGATCCCCTGCGGTCAACTCCCGGGCGTGAGCAAAAACGCTGAAAGTTCCGAGGAGTAGATCATGACCGCATTCTTCAATATGCAACTTCCACCGGTCGCCCTTTCGCTGGGCGCATCGTCGTTGCCCGCACGCCGCGGCATCGAGCACCGATCAAATCGCCTTGCCGCGATGGCGCTGCGGGTGGCAGCAGCGGGCGCCGAACTCGGGCTGTTCCTGGGGATGCTCCTCGGAGTGGCGGTTCCGCTGGTGGTAATGGCCGGCTTTGTTGTGTAGGACGGTCTTGTGGACAGGAATATGACGTGAATTATTTCGCAAGACTCTACTATCCCCTGCGCAAGGCATGGAAGGCGGTCGGTC
>DATMKO010000274.1:0-2868 GCA_035571175.1 Steroidobacteraceae bacterium
CCGACAATGACGCTCGTTTTGCGACCGCGGACCGCGCCCAACCGCACGCGCGGATGAACGGCGGACTGCGCGGAGTCGGCGATCAGAGCCGCCTGGATGAACGCGACGATCTCGGGCGCAATGCGGCACCCGCCGGCGGCCTCGCCGTCAGCGCGACCGACATGGCACGCTGGCTGCTGATCCAGCTCGACGGCGGCAGGCTGCCCGGGAGCAGCGACCGATTGTTCAGCGAAGCGGCGCATGAGCAGATGTGGACGCCGGTCACTCTGCAGCGGATCGATGCGCTCCCTGACGATCTGAAACCGACGCTGCCGATGTTCAACACCTACGCTCTGGGCTGGGATGTGCGCGACTATCGCGGCACCAGGATTGTCTGGCACGGCGGCGCGGTACTCGGTTTTAAGACCGCCGTGGTACTGATTCCGGAGAAGCACGTGGGCTTTTCGATCGAGATCAACAGTGAGGACAGCGAGATCATCGTCGGCCTCATGTATGAGCTGCTGGATCACTATCTAGGGATACGGTCGAACGATTGGCCCGCCAAGTTCATCGCACTGAAGCAGCAGCGATTGGAAAAAGCGCTGCAGGCCTACCATGCGGCCGCCGCAAAGCCCGCCAAGGTCGGGCCGTCGCTGCCGCTTGCCCGTTACGCGGGAACTTATGCCGATCCCTGGTACGGCAACATCGAAATTGCCCAGGCCGCCGGCAAGCTCACGATCGATTTCAAATCGACGCCGCGCATGGGCGGCTCACTGGATCATTGGCAATACGATAGTTTCGTGACCCGCTTCGACGATAAGTCGATTGAACCGGCCTATGTGACCTTCAGTCTCGATGCCGGCGGCAACGTTGAATTCATCACCATGAAGCCGGTGTCGCCCCTGGCGGATTTCAGCTACGACTATCAGGACCTGCTGTTCAAGCCGATCGAAAGGTCGAAATGAAATCCTTGCGGTCAATCGCCGCGGCGCTGCTCGCCGTATCGATGATTTACGTCGTGCAACATGCGCGCAGCCAATCGGCGCCAACCGCGGCGCAGGCAACGCCCCCTTATGACATCGTGATCCGCAACGGCCGGATTCTTGATGGTGAAGGGAATCCATGGGTGCGCGCTGACCTCGCGATCGGCAACGGCCGAATCATCAAGATCGGCCGTATCGAAGGTCGCGGCGTGCGCGAGATCGACGCACGGGACGACTACGTTTCGCCGGGTTGGATCGACATGATGGATCAATCCGGCGCGGTTCTGCTCAAGAATGGCTTGGCCGAGAACAAACTGCGCGAGGGCGTCACGACCGCTATCGCCGGCGAAGCGGGCACGCCGGTGCCCGCGGCGCAAATCAGCAATTACTTCGCACAGCTGGAGCGGCAGGGAATCGCGCTAAATTTCGGTACGTATTACAGCAGCGCGCAAGCGCGCGTCGAGGTGATGGGCGAATCGGCAGGCAGGCCCAACGCGCAGCAGATGGATGCGATGAAGGCGCGCGTCGATACGGCCATGCGCGCGGGAGCCATGGGGATTGCCACGGCATTGATCTACCCGCCGGATGCCTTTCAAAGCACCGAAGATCTGATCGAGCTGGCGCGCGTGGCGGCGAGGTACGGCGGCATTTATGCGAGTCACATGCGGGATGAAAGCGCAAGGCTGCTGCAGGCGATCGACGAATCCATCGAGATCGGCGAAAAATCCGCAATTCAGGTCGAGATCTTCCACTTTAAGGGCGCTTATGCGCCGGGTTGGGGGAAGCTGGTGCCGCAAGCGGGCCAAGACATTGAGGCAGCACGCAGCCGCGGCGTGAGTATTGCGGCCGATATGTATGTTTACACCGCCGGCGGCACCGGGCTCGATATCACGGTGCCGAATTGGGTTTGGGAGCAAGGGCCGAAAGTCGGTCTGGAGAGGCTCAAGGACCCGCAGGTGCGCATCCGTCTCAAGCGCGAGATTGCCGCCGGATCGATGCCCGGCTGGTCCAATTTAGTCGCGGCCAGCGGCGGTTGGGACCATATCGTGCTGGCCAATGCCTTCAACCCGGCTTACGACCGGTTTCGCTTCAAGAGCATCGCTTATATCGCCAAGGAATTGGCCAAGGACCCGGCGGATGTGTCCTGGGATATCGTGATCGGAGCGCAGCCGAATCGCGCCATGGCGCTTTTTTTCATGATGAGTGAGGAGGACATTGCGACGGCGCTGCGCTGGCCCTGGATGAGTATTGGCAGCGATGCAGGCGCCAACGAAGGGCCGGGTACCATGGATGCCATCGGTCTGCCTCATCCACGCGCCAATGCAAATTTCCCGCGGGTGATTGCCGAGTATGTAAAGAGGCGTCATGTGCTGACGCTCGAAGACGCGATTCGAAAGATGACCTCGTGGCCCGCCGCGCGCATGCATCTTTACGATCGCGGTGCGATTCGCGAGGGCCTGAAGGCGGACATCACGATATTCAACGAGGGTCGTCTCGATGACGTGGCGACCTACGAGAATCCCACCGCTTACCCGACCGGCATCGACTATGTGCTGGTCAACGGCCAACTGGTGGTCGATCAGGGCCGGCACACGGGGGCGAAGCCCGGCAGAGTTCTGCGCGGCCCGGGATACAAGGCGCAGTCAGCTGACGAGCTCGACAGGTGATTGATCCGACAGCAGGGCAGGGACCGTCATCTTGGTTTCAACGCTACTTGTTGCCGGGACTTGCCTTCAAGGCAGTGGTGATCGGCGGCGGCTACGCAACCGGGCGCGAGCTCGCCGAATTCTTTCTGCCGAGCGGCCCCCGCGGTGGACTGCTCGCCATGTTGCTGGCAATGGGAATCTGGAGCGCCGTGTGTGCGATCACATTCTGCCTGGCGCGTTTAACTTCGAGCTGGGATTAC
>DATMKO010000275.1:0-3876 GCA_035571175.1 Steroidobacteraceae bacterium
GCAAATGGCGCCGTGGGCATCTGGCACGAAACCTATCAAGTGTCGCCCGGCGGCTATGAGAACGTGTACGTGAACATGCCGCCATTTGGCCTCGGCCGCGCCGGTACTCTGCACCAGGCCAAGGGGAATCTTAAGTCCGCGGCTGACCGCTTGGGCGCTACCGTCAAGTAAGCGTCCGAACATTTGCAAGGAGTGCGGCGCCAGCGCTGGATCAAAGGCCGATGAAGGTCGCAAACTCTTCTGTGGGCGCGCGCACCGACCGGAGTTGATTGGCCTTCACTTCGGTATCTTCGTAGCCGATGGCCATCCCGCAAAACAGCATGAGTTCCGGCGGCGCCGCGACGAACTGGGCTATGGTCTGCGGGTAGACCGACCAGCATTCCTGCGGGCAGGTGGCCAATCCTTCCTCGACGGCGAGCAGCATCAGGCTTTGAAGATACATACCCAGATCAGACCATTGCGGTCGGCCCATGAGCCGATCCACGAAGCAGAAAAGGCCCACGGGCGCATCGAAGAAGCGGAAATTTTTGTTGAACTGCCGCCAGCGCGCGGCCTTATCCTCGCGCGGGATACCGATGGCGCGATACAGAGCTTCGCCGATCTCGAAGCGTCGCTCCTTGTAAGGAGAGTGAAGATTGGGGGGATAGATGTCGTATTCGGTGGTTTCGCCGCGCGGCAATTCGACAATGCGCTGCCCCATCTCGGTCTTGAGCGCATCGAGCGGCGCGCCGGAGAGAACGTAGATTTTCCAGGGCTGAAGGTTGCCCCCGGAGGGAGCCCGAGCCGCGGAGGCCACCAAGCGGCGGATCGTTGCGGCGTCCACCGGACGATCGAGAAAGCCGCGCACCGAGCGGCGCTTCAAAAGAGCATCAGAAACCGACATCGAACATCCCTTGGTGCGAATCGCACACTCGTATTTGAAACACCAGCTTAATTCAGCTCACTGCGCAGCGCTGGCGGAATGATGGCGGCAGATGGTTTCAGGCAGCGCCGCACCAACCACATGCGGTCCCGCAGTCGCGATCTCGTAGCAGTTTGCATTGATCCAAACGATCCAGTCGCCGTTGGTTGTCTTCAATAGTTCGCCGGGGCGATGCTGTGCATTCGGCAGCCAATTGTCATCTTCCGGCCTGCCTGAGACCGATTTGTTGCTCGAGACCTGATTCGTCCGAATCTCGAATGCCTGCAGGGCACGGCGGGCTTCTGCGGTCCAGTCTACGCCACTCCCATTGCCCATGGAGGATGAGGCGGCCGCGGCAGACATCGGTAATGACGGCGACTCGGGTACGGGTACGGCAACAGTGATGGCGGCATCGCCGCCCAGGCGCCGCAGCGCCGCGGGCGTGGTGCGGGCTTTCGGTGGATTTACAGGCACGAGAGATATCAGCTCGACTGCACTCGCCTGCGAGGCAGGGAGGCCGCGAATTCGCGGCGTCAACAAAAGCGCCGCAAACAGGGCCGCATGCAGGATCAGCACCACCGCCAAGGCCGCGTAGCGCGAAACTGTCCAGTGCTTCGACTCATTCATGATCAAGCTAGCTTCAGGCACCGTAGGTCCTCGCAAGATGGACCAATTTTGCTCGCCAGGGTTCCTATCAGCCTAAGGCGCCGGCGCGTCCGGTGGCAGGTGACGTTGCATGAATTCGAATACGCCTTGATTGAACGCATCGTTCTTGTCGCCGGCGACCATGTGACCGGCGCCGCTCACGTCGAAGACTTCCAACTGCGGCAGGTGGGCGCGGAAATCCGTTACCGCGGCTTCTGTCACAATGTCGCTTTCAAGGCCTCTGACAAGCAGCGTCGGAATACGCACTTGCTCGGCCGCACTGTTCAGGCGGTCGGCGAACAGCGGCGGCTCGGCGTGCCGCACTTGCTGCAGCACGCGCGGATCCCAGTGCCAATACAATCGGCCGTCGATGCGCAGCCGCAGATTCTTCATGAGGCCCGCATTGCTCTTCGGTCGCGGACGATGCGGGTTGTAGGCCGCGACCGCGTCGGACGCTTCTTGGAGAGTGCCGAATCCTTTCCCACCGCTGCTCATGAAGCCGCGAATCTTGGCGGCGCCGCCGGTATCGATGCGCGGCACAATGTCCACGAGGACCAGGGCCGCGGCCACAGGATTAGCGTGCGCGCCGGCGACCAGCAACGCCGTCGCACCGCCCATGGAGGCACCCACCAGTGCCGGTCGCGACTTCAAGGTTCCGATGACGCACTCCAAATCTTTGGCCAGAACTTCAAGGGTATAGTCGCCGTCCGCGGCCCATTGGCTGTCGCCGTGGCCGCGCGCATCGAGGTTGATCACGTGGTAGCCGCGCAGCACCAACTGTCGCATCGCACCGCCCCATGAGTGGCGTGTTTGGCCGCCGCCATGCAGCAGTATGATGGTTGGCGCTCGAGGATCGCCTCCGACATCGGCGACAAGCTCCACGCCCTTCGCGCCGGTATAGCGGCGCGTCACGAGCGCGCTCGCCAATCCGAAATCCCATCCGCATTCGATGTGAGCATGCCATCGATCCCGAGCGCCGTATGGTCGAGATCGGTAAGCAGGCCCAGCGTGGCGCCGTCGGCGGCCGGCACGCGCGCCAGAGCCCGGCCGCCATCCCTGGTTCGCAGGATGACGACGCCGTGATTCACTGCGCCGTCGCGATCAAAAATGACCGTGAAGGTCTCCAAGAAAGCCGGGCCAGTGGCTTCTACAAGGAATGGCGGAACCGCGCCGCGCCGTTTATCGGCCTCCGCTTGAACCGACGCGCTCCAGGATTGCAGTGGCCGCGGCGGCGGCCTGGAGGCCAAGACCAGCCCATGGTGCTTGGTCACGAACTCCCCCTGACCGTAGAGCAGGCCGCAGCCTGCGGCCTCGCGCAGCCGGCGGACCATGGCGCAGGCCGCATGGCTCATATAGTCATTCAAAGGTGCGCCGAAGAATGTCAGGCCGCCCGTCACCGACGGCGCAACATCCGCCCCCAACCCCAGCGTTCGCCGCGCCATCTTGGGCACGCAAGGAAAGCAGCTATACAGCTCCAGCGCATCGAATGGCTGCCCTTGCGCGATCGCTAGCGCAGTTTCGAGAACCGCATTTTGTGCGTGACTTTCGTAGTAGTGATCGCGCTGCAGATAATCGCGCGGCTCGTTGGCGGCCGCACCGCCCCAGATGTGAATCATGCGCTCATCAGCAATCCCCGCTTCCCTGGCGCGCGCGAGGCTGGTCATCAGAATCGCCGCGCCTTGATTCACCATCGGGTTGGCGACCATCAGCTTGGTGTAGGGCCAGGCAATGAGCCGATTGTCGGCGGTCGGCGTGATGATATCCGCCGCGGAAAAACGCTGCTTGATCCAGGCGGCGGGATTCGATGCCGCGACGCCGGCATACTTGGCCCATAAGTCTCCCGACTCAGCCAACGCTTCGCGCGGCGTCTGACCCCAATGTGCGGCGGACGCCGCATCGTAGAAGGGATACACGGTGACCGGCATTGCCACGCCCAGCTTTACCGCTTGAGGATGCAAATAGTCCGGCCCGCGAAGTGAGCGCGGCCCATCGGGCGGTGTCCAGGGCAACTCGCACCCCGCCTTCATCGCCTTGGTAACCGTGCTCTGTGCCTCCGCGCCGACGATCGCGGCAACCCCGCTTTCGCCGCGCGCGATGCGCAGTGCCGCCTCGTGCAGATAGCGCACCGGGCTTTCGCCGCCAACGGGCCCATAGACCGCACGGCGCGGCGCGATCCCGAGCCGTTCCGACAGTTGATGTGCCGCATTGGCGTAACGCCAGCTCACCAGATTGACGACGTCCAGCGAGTCGACGCTGCGCAACAAATCGTGGCCGGCATCCTCGTCGGCTCGTTTGAGCGCCGCCGCCATCAGCGCGAGCGGCTCCAGACC
>DATMKO010000276.1:0-6743 GCA_035571175.1 Steroidobacteraceae bacterium
TGCGCCGCCTGCATGAAAAGCGTGATGCCCGGCACCTTCGCCAGCTGCGGCCGCAGGCGGGTGATGATCTGATCGGCGCTGGAACTGCGCTCGCTGCGCGGCTTGAGGCCCATGATGACGAAGCCAACGTTGAGGGGTCGACCGCCGCCGATGCCGGTTCCGTAGCTCTCGATCTCCGGATCGTGCTCCAGCACATCAGTTATCGCGTGCTGGCGGCGCACCATTTCATCGAAGGAAATGTCCTGCGGCGCGTCGGTCAGTCCCTGAATGATGCCGGTATCCTGCTGCGGAAAAAAACCCTTGGGTATGTAAACGTACAGGGCGACGGATGCCGCGACCGTGATCAGAAATGTGATGAGCGTCGCGCGCTTGTGGTCCAGCACGAAGTCCAGTCCGCGGGTGTAACCTGCCAAGAGTTTGTCGAAAGCCCGCTCGATCGCCATGTAAGCCTTGCCGTGCTTCGCATGTTTCTCGTCGCGCAGGAACAGCGCGCACATGGTGGGGGAGAGCGTCAAGGCGACGAAGGCCGACACCACGATGGTCATCGTCAGCGTGATGGCGAATTCTCGGAACAGCCGGCCGATGATGCCGCCCATCAACAGCAGCGGAATGAACACCGCCACCAACGAGATGCTGATGGAGAGGATCGTGAAACCGATTTCTCCGGCGCCCTTGAGAGTGGCTTCCAACGGCGATAAGCCCGCCTCGATGTGCCGGTAGACGTTTTCCAGCATCACGATGGCATCATCCACGACGAACCCGACCGCGATGGTGAGCGCCATCAAGGACAGGTTGTCCAGGCTGAAGCTCAAGACGTACATCGACGCGATGGTGCCGAGCAGCGCCAGCGGCACGGTGACGCCCGGGATGATGGTGGCCCACAGGTTGCGCAAAAACAGAAATATCACCAACACGACCAGCACGATGGTGATGCCGAGCGTGATCTCCACATCCTCCACGGAAGCCTTGATGGTCGTGGTGCGATTGGCCACCGTGTCCACCTTGATCGAGGGCGGCATGGAGGCGAGCGCATGCGGCAGCAGCGCCTGCACGCGCTTCACTGCCTCGATGACATTGGCTCCGGGCTGCTTGAAGATGAGCAGCAATATGCCCTTGCGGCCGTTTTGCCAGGCGCTTATCAGGCGGTTTTCCGGACCATCGACCGCGACGCCGATGTCGCGGATGCGCACCGCGCCGCCGTTCTTGTACGCCACCACGACATCGTTCCACGGCTCGGCCTTCAGCAGCTGATCATTGTCGTAGATCGTCATGCTGCGCGTCGGCCCGTTGATCGATCCCTTGGGCGCATCAACCGTTGCCGTGGCAATCACGCCGGCCACATCCTCCATTTGCAGGCCCAATGCCGCCAATTTGGTGGGGTCGATCTGCACCCGCACCGCGGGTTTCTGCTGGCCGCCGATGCTGACTTGCGCCACCCCGGGGATCTGCGAAATCTGCTGCGCCAGTATGTTCTCGGCGTAATCGTCGACCGTCGTTACCGGTAGGACATCGGAATGCACTGACAGGAGCAGGATGGGCGAATCGGCCGGATTGACCTTGCGGTAGGTCGGCGGCGTCGGCAGGTTCGTCGGCAGCTGCGCTCTGGCGGCGTCGATGCCCGCCTGCACATCCTGTGCCGCCGCATCGATATTGCGATCCAGGTCGAACTGCAGGGTGATCTGCGTGGTGCCGAGCGCATTGGTCGAGGTCATCTGCGACAAGCCCGAGATTTGCGCGAACTGCGTCTCCAGCGGAGTGGCCACCGAGGAGGCCATGGTGGCCGGATCCCCGCCCGGCAACGAGGCCGAGACGGAAATCGTCGGAAAGTCCACCTGCGGCAGAGGTGCCACCGGCAGCAAGGGGAACACCACCAGGCCCACCAGAAAAATGCCGCCCATCAGCAGCGATGTGGCGATCGGCCGGCGGACGAACGGCTCTGAAATGCTCATGATGCCTTTGGAATCGCCGTGGCATTCCCGGTCGATGCGTTGGCCGTATTCGCACGAATATGCGCTCCGGGCTGCAAGCGATATTGGTTGCTGGTCACCACGCGTTCGTTGAAGGCGAGGCCGTCCGTTACCACCGTCATTCCGCCGCTTTCGGCGCCGATCTTCAAGGGACGGACCTCCACGGTGGAATCGTTTTTGACCACATAGGTGAAAGGTCCATTGGGCCCGAGCTGCACCGCAGCGGTCGGCAGCGTCAACGCGTTGTGCTCGGTGCGAATCAATACCCGCGCGTTGACGTACTGCCCCGGCCAGAGCGTGTTGTTGGCGTTGTTGAAAGTGGCCTTGAGCCTGGCGGTGCCCGTGGTTTGATCGATCTCATTGTCGATCAAGGTCAGCGTGCCTTGATCGAGTACCGTGCTGCCGTCGCGCGACAGGGTGGTAACCGGAACGGGACCTGTGGCGAGCGCCGCGCCGACTGCGCTCAGCTGCTCCTCCGGCAGGGTGAAAACCACGGAGATCGGCTGCACCTGCGTGACCACCACGATCCCGGTGGTGCCGGCGGCGTGCACGATGTTGCCCGGATCGATCAAGCGAATTCCCGTGCGGCCGTTGATGGGCGAGGTGATTCGCGTGTAGTCGAGCTGGGTACGGGCATTGTCGATGATGGCCTGATCCACCTGCAGCTGGGCGGTGAGTTGATCGACCAGCGCCCGCGCCGTGTCGACGGTTTGCTTGCTGGCCAGGTTCTGCGGCTGCAGCTGGGTATAGCGGTCGTAGTCGCGCTTCGCATTGGCCAACAGCGACTCGTCCTTCGCCTTGGTAGCCACTGCCTGATCGTACGCCGCCTGATTCGGACGCGGATCGATCTGTGCCAGCAGATCGCCCTTGCGCACGGTCTGGCCTTCGGTGAAGGCGATTTTCTGCAGCTCGCCGTCGACGCGCGCGGTCACCGTCACCGTGTAAAAGGCCTGCACGGTGCCGAGTCCCTGAAGATATATCGGTACATCGGCGTGGCTGACGGCGGCGGTGTCGACGGCAATCGGCTGCGGCGCCGCTCTGCCTGCCGCATCGGCCGGCTTGTGCACGATGCGCCAGGTCAGCACCACCAGTGCCACCAGACCTAAGCCAAGCAGCGCCGCGCGCTTTTGATTTTTTGAAAATTGATTCATCTAGGAGCTACCTTGTTGCCATCCGCCGCCGAGCGCGGTGAATAAATCCACCAGCGACTGCAGATGTAAATATTGCACCTGCACCAGCTCGTCCTGTGCGCTGAACAGTGCGTTTTCCGTGTTCAGCACGGTCAGTATGTTGACCACGCCGGCCGACATCTGCGTCTGCGCGAATTGAAAAGCGCGCGCCGCTTTGTTGACTGCTTCCTGCTGCCGCGCCTGCTGCTCCCGGGTCTGTTGCGCCGCCACCAATGCGTCCTCGACATTGCTGAACGCCGAGATCACGGTCTTGTGGTAGGTGCTCAGCAACTCGGCATATTGAGCGTTGCTGAACGCGACCTGACCGCGTAATGCGCCGCCGTGGAATATCGGCTGCATCAGGCCGGCGCTGATGCTGTACAAGCGATTGGCCGGACTGATGAGGGATGCCAGCGCCGAACTCTCATAGCCGCCGCTGGCGGTCAGCTGAATGGCCGGGAACAGGGCGGCGCGTGCGACCGTGATATTGGCGTTGGCGGCGATCAATTGTTGTTCCGCGGCGGCCACGTCCGGACGGCGTGCCAGCAATTGCGAAGGCAGGCCCTCAACCACCGTTGGCCGCGTCAATGAAGTCAGCGTGCCCGTGTCCACATCGAGCGACTCCGGCGTCTTGCCGATCAGAACGGCCAGGGCATTCACGGTCTGGCGGAACTGCTGCAGCAATGGCGGGATTGCCGCGTCCAACAGCGCCACCGCAGTTTCCTGCTGAGCGACATCGAGTCCGGTCGCGATGCCGGCCGTCTCCTGCAGACGCAGGCCATCCAGTACCTTCTGGCCATTTTCCAAATTTTGCCGTGCCACCTCGATCCGATCGCGCAACTCGAGTGCCTGGAAGTAGGTGGTGGCCACGCTGCTGACCACCGTCAGCGCGACGGTTTGCTGGTCGTAGCGGCTGGCCACGGCGGATGCCAGCGCGGACCTGCGCGCCGCGCGGTTCTTGCCCCAAAAATCCAGTTCGTAGCTGGCGGTGAGTTCGGGATTGAAAACGTTGTATGCCTGCGGGCCCACCCCCGACACCGGCGCGCGCTGGCGGGTTGCGCTGGCGCCGAGATCGAGCGAGGGCAGCAGCGGCGCGCCGGCAATGCGCGCCTGCGCGTCCGCCTCTTGAACGCGGGCTACCGCGACGGCAAGGTCGTCGTTGCTGTGTTCCGCTTCGGTGATCAATTCATCCAGCTTCTGAGAGCCAAAGGCATGCCACCAATCGGGCGTCGGCCATACGGCAGAATCCTCGTCGGCTATTGGGTCATGCCATTTCGCGGGCACGGCAATGTCCGGCCGCTTGTAGGCGGGACCCACGCTACAGGCAGCCAGCGCGGCGATGGCGCAGCCGCAAGCTGCCGTCGCATATCGGCTCATCATGGCCGCCACGCTGTGCTTTTGGCGATTAAACGCGAATGGTCAATTTGTTAAGATATGTTAATGTGATCGGTCACGGAGCAATTTCAATACGTCGCGCCAGCTGACCACGCCCACCGGTTTGAAATCACGGTTGACGATGGGTATGCATGAAATTCGCTGCCCGAGGAACAACTGCACGCAATCCTCGATCTTAGCCTCTGGATGCAATGTGATCGGGTTTCTGCTCATAATCTGATGAACCCGCTTATTCAGAGTGGCGATGTCCCGGGTGGTTTCCGCGGCGCTGCCGACATACGGGCTCAATGCCTTGAGCAGGTCGCGATCCGAGACGATGCCGGTCAATTTCTTGCGGTCATCGACCACGAGCAGGTGATGAAATTTAAGCGTATCAAATATTTGTTTGACGACATCGAGTCGATCGTCCATTTCGACCGTGACAACTCGCGCGGTCATGATGCTGCGCACGTCCATGGCGCGGAACTATACGCCGGATTCGTTCCGCGTTGACCCGTGCAACCGGCCGCTTTGCTGCGCGCGGTTCGATGAGGTGCCTGCCTCGCTGGTCATGTGCCGCGACATTCATACTGGCATTCGCGTTGCCGGCGCTCTTATCCGTGGCCCACGCCGCTGATCCTCAAGGGTACCGGGTCGATCTCGGCTCGACCGGCGGTGTAGAGATCGATGCAATGGTTAAGTCCACATCCGATTTGCTCGCACTGCGCTCTACGGCGCCGGTCAGCCCGTTCGGACTGATCGCGCGCGCACGCAACGATGTGGACCGCCTGACGACCGTCCTCGAAAGCTTCGGCTATTACGAGTGCCGTGTGGTTATCAAGATCAACGGCATGCTGCTCACTGATCCGGGTCTCGGCGATGCACTGGCTGCACTGCCGAAGGGCAGCGACGCCCAGGTCGCCGTGAGCTTCACATTGGGGACGCTCTACACGCTGCGGCACATCGACATACAGGGTGAATGGCCGGATTCGATGAACGTCCGCGAGATTTTGGGATTGCAAACCGGACAAGCTGCGGTTGCATCCTCGGTGCTGGCCGCCGGCGCCCACCTGCTCTCGGTGCTGCAAGAGGCCGGATACGCGTTCGCGACGGTGCCGCCGCCGGTGGCAACGCAAGCGGCCGATGCTCCCGTCCTCGATCTTAAGTTTCAGGTGGATAGCGGGAAAAAGGCGACCATCGGGGTAATACGCTTCGAGGGGTTGCAGCGAGTTCACGAGTCTCTCGCTCGCCGCCGGCTGCTGCTGCGCAGCGGCGATCAATACAGACCGAGCGCGATCGAGCGGGCGCGCCGTGATCTTCTGGCGCTCAATGTCTTTGCCCAGGTGAGCGTACGGATCGGCACGCAGGCCGATGAGTCAGGAGGGGTGCCGATCACATTCGACATCCGCGAGCGGCCGCGTCATGCGGTGAGCTTCACTTCTGCCTATTCGAGCGATCTCGGCGGCAGCGGCGGCGCCGCCTGGACCGACCGCAACGTTTTTGGCAACGGCGAGCAGTTGCGCTTCGCTGCATCCGTGATCGACCTCGGCGGCAGCAGCACCACCGGCGCCGGCTACGACACCAGCGTAAAGTACCTCCTGCCGGAATTCGGACGTCGCGATCAGTCGCTGCAATTCTCGATCGGCGCCCTCAAGCAGTCGCTGCAGGCCTACGATCAAACCTCCAAATCCACGGGCGTCACATTGAGCCGAAAACTGTCCAGCATTTGGACGGTGAGCGCGGGACTTACATTCTCCGATGAGCACATCATTCAGGATCTGGAGGTGCATGACTACACGTTGATCGCGTTGCCGCTGACTGTCGGCTACGACACCACCAATCTAAGCTCGCCGCTCGAGGATCCTCTGCATGGAATTCGCGGATCGGTGAGCGTGACGCCGACCTTGGCGATCGGCAAGCCCAACGCGGTATTCACCATCACGCAGCTGAAGATCGCGACGTTCCTGGATCTCAGTAGTTACCTATCCGAGGTTCCGGGACGCAGCGTGCTCGCGGCTCGCGCGCTCGCGGGTTTGGCGCAAGGGGCCGGCGAATTCAGCCTGCCGCCTGACCAGCGATTTTATGCCGGCGGCAGCGCCACGATACGCGGCTACGCGTATCAAGCGGTCGGGCCGTTGTTTCCCGCCGGCACCCCGGCGGCGGGCTCGCCGATCGGCGGCACCGCGATTACCGCCGGCGGCCTGGAATTACGGCAGCGCTTCGGCACCAATTG